>CACXCQ010000301.1 GCA_902766185.1 uncultured Eubacteriales bacterium | reverse complement strand
TCCTGCCGCCGTTCGTAACAGAAATCCACGTCGATATCCGGCATGCTCACCCGCTCGGGGTTCAGGAAACGCTCGAAGATCAGCCCGTAGCGGATGGGATCGATGTCGGTGATCCGCAGGGTGTAGGCCACGATGCTTCCTGCCGCGGAGCCTCTGCCCGGCCCCACCATGATCCCGTGCTGCTTCGCGTAGTTGATGAAATCCCAGACGATGAGGAAGTATTCCACGTAGCCCATGTTCTCGATGGTGGTGAGCTCGTAGTCCAGCCTTTGGGAGAGGGCTTCATCCACCTTCCCTTCGCTGTCCGCGTAGCGCTCGATGAGCCCCTTCTCGCAGAGGTGGCGCAGATACTCGCGGTTGCTCATTCCGTCCGGCGCGGTAAAATCCGGCAGGTGCAGCTCGCCGAAGGTGAAGTCCACCTGACAGCGGTGGGCGATGTCGTACGTGTTCTCCAGCGCTTCCGGGATCCCGCCGAAAAGAGTCCGCATCTCTTCCTCGGACTTCAGGTAGAACTGGTCCCCGCTGAATTTCATCCGGTCCGGCTCATCGATGGTGGTGCCGGTCTGGATGCACATCAGCACATCCTGGGCTTTGGCGTCCTCCCGGCGCACATAGTGCACGTCGTTTGTGGCGACCAAAGGCAGACCGGTCTCTTCGTGGAGCCGGATCATATCGTTGAAGATCCTGGCTTCCTCCTCCAGTCCCTGATCCTGCAGTTCGAGATAGAAGTTGTCCCGGCCGAAGATCTCCGCCAGTTCCAGAGCCGCCTGTTTGGCCCCTTCGTAATTGCCGGACAGGAGCCGGTTCTGCACATCTCCCGCCAGGCAGGCGCTCAGGGCGATGATCCCTTCGGAGTACTGCCGCAGAAGGTCCCTGTCCACCCGGGGCTTGTAATAGAAGCCGTTCCGGTAGCTTTCGGAAACGATCTTCATCAGGTTCCGGTAGCCCTGGTCGGTCTCCGCCAGCAGCACCAGATGCCCCATGTGCTTATCCTTCTCCGCGTCCTTGTCGAACCGGGTCCTGGCCGCCGTATAGACCTCGCAGCCGATCACCGGATGGATGCCCTGCTTTTTGCACTCCCGGTAGAAATCGATGACCCCGAACATGACGCCGTGGTCCGTGATAGCCAGACTGTCCATGCCCAGCGCCTTGGCCCGTGCCACCAGATCGCTGATCCTGGAGGCTCCGTCCAGAAGACTGTATTCGGTATGTACATGCAGATGCGTAAAAGCCATGTTCTCTCCTTCGCCGCCCTTCCCGGCAGCATACATCATTCTACCACCATTCCCGCCTGTGTGACAACGGTGACATGCGCCAATGTTATGGCTTTTTGTCATGTTTTTTTCTGCTCTCCCTCAACTTTTCCTTTAAAAGCGGCGGCAACTGCACTATACTATATGTGGTGTGCGCTCTCTGCCGAAGGCACAGCGCCTGCCAAATCCATGATTAAGGAATTCCGATGAAAAAAGTACTGATTTTTCTGGCCGCCCTGGTGATCGTCTGCGTAGGCGCCCTGGGGGTCATGACATCGAAATATACGGAAACGAAGGACTACAAGAGCGACCATCTGGCTCCCGGCTTCATCATCAATGATGTCCGGGTCTTCGACATGGACTACGAGACCGCCGTGAAGACGGTCACCGACCAGTGGAACGCCGGGGATGTTCTGGTCACCGGAGAAATGGACGAGCCTCTGGCCACCTTCCGGGACATCGACTGCGAATACGACATCGCCGACCAGATCGCCAACATCAAGAAGAACCACAAGGCGCTTTGCGCCATGAACCATTATCTGAACGTTCCGGTGAACGTTCACCTGCCCATGCTGGTCTCCTCCTACAGCGACGAGTTCAAAGAGGAAGTCACTTCGGCGAAGTTTCTGGAGCACGGCGCAGTGACGGAGACACAGGACGCCTACGTGGACCTGACGGATCCCTCCTTCCCCATCGTGAAGGAAGTCTATGGCAGCAAGCCCGACACCGAAAAATTCTTTGAGGATATCCTCACCTGCATCGAACTGGGCCAGCGGGTCTTCCAGTACAGAGAATCCAACTACACCGCCGTTCCCAAGGTGAAGAGCGACGATCCGGAGCTGCTGGCTTACCAGAAGTTCTGCCAGGAGTACCTGCACCAGAAGATCACCTATGACCTGGGCGAGGATTCCTTCACCATTCCCATTGAGGACCTGGAGTCCCTGATGAAAAGCGACCTTTCGGGTAAGGCCAGCAAGAAGAAGGTACAGAAGTACGTCAAGAAGATCGCGAAGAAATACGACAATGTCGACAAGAAGCGCAAGTTCAAATCCCTGACCGGCAAGACCATCACCATCGACAACAGCGAGTACGGCTGGTCTGTGGATCAGGAGGGCGAGGCCGAACAGCTGATCAAGGACATCAACAGCCACGAGGATGTTTCCCGAGAGCCGGTCTGGGCGACCACAGGCTACGGCGAATACTCCCTGAATATCGGCAAGACCTACGTGGATGTGGACGTGACCAAGCAAAAGCTGGTCTTCTTCAAGAACGGCAAGCGGAAGTTCTCCACCGACGTGGTCACCGGCTGCCGCAACACCGGCACCCTGACCCCCACCGGCCTGTTCCAGGTGCTGGATAAGTCACGGAACGTTACCCTGAAGGGCCGAAACGCCAACGGCAGCAAGTACAGCAGCTTCGTCAATTACTGGATGGCCTTCCTGGGCTCCTCCTACGGCCTGCACGACGCCACCTGGCGCTCCTCCTTCGGCGGAGACATCTGGATCACCAACGGCAGCCACGGCTGCATCAACATCCCGCCCAGCAAGATGCCCAGGCTCTACGAGCTGGTGGATTGGGGCACCCCGGTGATCGTCCACTACTGATCTTCACATGAAGCCCGGCGTTACGGACGCTGCGGCCAGATAACGGTGAACACGCTCCCCTCTTCCGGGGAGCTTTTTACTGTCACGTCGCCGCCGTGGAGCCGGGCGATCTCCCGCACCATGGCGAGCCCAAGGCCTGTGCCTTCTCCGCCCCGATCACCTCTCACCTGATAGAACCGATCGAAAAGAGCAGGCAGATGCTCCGGGCTGATGCCGATGCCGTCATCCTCCACCGCAAGGCGGACCGTGCCCCCTTCCTCTTCCAGGGTGATCCGCACAAAGCCTCCTTCCCGGCCGTAGCGGATGCCGTTGCTGATGAGGTTGGTCAGCATCCGTTCCAGAAGCGGAGCGCTGCCGGTGACATCGATCCCCTCCTGGATATGGTATTCGATCCGGATATTCTTTCCGTCATCCCACGTCTCTTCCATCTCGGCGAACTCACCGCACACGTTCTCCATCAGCTCGCTCAGACGCACCTGGGTGAAGGGATACTTCTCGTGCTTGCGGTCGATTCTTGTGCAGGTGAGCATATCGTCGATGAGCCTGTCCATACGCTTTCCCTGCCGCTGGATCCTGAGCAGCGCCTCGCGGGCTTCCTCCGGC
>CACXCQ010000300.1 GCA_902766185.1 uncultured Eubacteriales bacterium | reverse complement strand
TGAACCCGGCCATCGTCGCCATCGTTCTGCGGCACAATCCCTATCCGCTGGTGCTGCACTGCATCAAGAACAGCGGCGTGACCGCGTTCTTCACCCGCAGCTCCGCGGCAAACATTCCGGTGAACATGGAACTTTGTGAGAATCTGGGTCTGGATGAGGATATGTATTCCGTATCCATTCCTCTGGGTGCCACCATCAACATGAACGGCGCGGCCGTCACCATCACCACGTTCTCGCTGACGGCAGCGTTCACCACGGGCGTGGACGTCACGCTCCCCCTGGCGATCATGCTCAGCATCATCGCCACCTTCTCGGCCTGCGGAGCATCGGGCGTGGCCGGCGGTTCGCTGCTGCTGGTGCCCCTCGGCTGCTCCCTTTTCGGGATCCCGGTGGACATCGCCATGCAGATGGTCGGCGTAGGATTCATCATCGGCGTGATCCAGGATTCCATGGAGACAGCCCTGAACTCCTCCGGTGACGCGATCTTCACCTCCACGGCGGAATTCCGCCAGTGGAAAAAGAAGGGCCGTCCGCTTCCTCTCTAAGGATGCGGACAGCCCAATTGGTCAAGGTCAGGCGCAAAGGCTGGAAATCGTCTTAGCCCTGCGCAATGTCTCAGCCCTGCGCGAAGGCTTCGTCGTACCAGAGCATGATCCTGCGAAGAAGGGGATCATCCACGTCGTACTTCACGTCGCCGACTGAGGCGATGGGCAGGACCTTGGGAGATGTTCCGCTGATGAAGGCGGCATCGAAGGAAGCGATGTCTGCTGCCAGGATCGGCTCCTCGTGGAGGACGATTCCCTGGCTGCGGATGATCTCGATGAGTTTGCCCCGGGTGACGCCGGGCAGGACCTGATGAAGAGGTGAGGTATATACCTCGCCTTTTTTAATGAAGAATACATTGGAGCGGCTGCCCTCGGTGATCTGGCCGCTGCGGTCCACCAGGATCACTTCGTACAGTCCGTGTTCCCGGATGGCGGCGTCGGTGGCGTCCCGCAGTTCCTGGTCCATCATTTTGATGTTCGGGTTCTTGCGCTCGCCGTTGAACAGCTCGGTGGTGACTCCGCAGGCGTACTGCTCCGCGGATGGGTAATGGGTGGGATTCAGGTAGAGAACGCTGTGACCGCTGATGTCCACCTCCAGCTTGATGTTGTGGTTCAGGATGTTCCCGTCCCGGGCCAGAGCGTCGATGCTCTCCGCAAGGTGCTCGCAGGTAAAGGGAACAGCCATGCCGATGCTCCCGAGGGAATTCTCCAGCCTGGCGAAATGCTCCGGCAGGAACTGGGGCTTGCCGTCAGTGAGCCGTACGACCTCGTAAACGCTGGGAATGTCCAAACCGCCTTTCATGATCACGGACCGGAATTCCTGCACCAGCTCGCGGATGACATCGCGGATCTCATCGGAAGGGATCTGATGGTAATACAGCACCAGATAGATCAGCCCGTCGTGGCTGAGCTGGCTGATGCCCGTTACCTTGATCCCGAGATCGGCGGCGGCAGCCACCATCCGGTCGGTCATCTCCTGACGGATCTCCTCCGTCCGTTCCCGTCCGGAACTGCCCTCGCTCACGGTTCTTGCGTGGGTGTCGATCTTCGCGATGATATTGGTGCCGGCCTGGGTGTTTTCGGCGGTCATGAAACTACCGCCGTCACCGTAGGCGGCAATGGCGTCCAGAGCGTCGTGCAGCTTTTGGGTATACAGCTTCCGGAC
This sequence comes from uncultured Eubacteriales bacterium, assembly GCA_902766185.1. GTDB lineage: Bacteria > Bacillota > Clostridia > Peptostreptococcales > Anaerovoracaceae > Lentihominibacter. The sequence continues at coordinate 3,255 of CACXCQ010000300.1, read as the reverse complement.
CCGCAGCAGATTATCCTGGTACCAGCCCTTCCGCATGAACCTGGCGAGAGTCAGCTGTTCCGTCTTGGAGCAGGTGGGGTCGTAGTTGGCCTTGATGGTCTCGAAGAGCTCCGCCATCCGGCGGGGCAGGATCATATAGCTGATCCGGACCGCGGGGAACAGGGTAGGGCTGAAGGTGCCCATGTAGACCACGCGCTCGCCGCCGTCAAGACCCTGCAGAGTCGGCAGGGGCGCTCCCGTCTCCCGCAGCTCACTGTTGTAATCGTCCTCGATGAGAAGGCTGTCGTTGTCCTCCGCCCAGTTCAGGAGGATATGCCGGTGATCCAGAGGCATCACCGCTCCCGTGGGGAACTGGTTCTGGGGACAGACATACGCCGCGGAGCGGATATTCGTGGGCAGCTTTTCGATGGCGATGCCGTCTTCCCGCACGGGGATGCTGCTGATGCTGAAGCCCCAATCCCGGAAGATGTTCTTCACCGGGGTGTATCCCGGATCCTCCGTACAGACGTGCTCAATATCCATGAGCCGCAGAAGCCTGGCCAGATGGTTTACCAGCTGCTGGGTACCGGCGCTGATTACGACCTGGTCCTCGGAGCAGATGACGCCCCTTGAGTGATACAGATATGAGGCGATCTCCGCCCTCAGCTCAGGTTCTCCCTGCCGGTCACTCGCCGTCAGGAGGAGGTCAGGCCGCTCCTTCAGCACGCCGTCCACACATTCTTTCCATTTGGCAAAATCAAAGGAGGCGGGGTCGGCCCGCAGAGGGGTGTGGCTGACGGCCAGAGTCGCCGATTCACGGTCGAAGGTCTCAGGGGTGTCAGCGATCAATTCTTTATTGCTTATCGGTGTCATCATGTTTCTCCGTTTCCTCGCGTTGTTCTCTGTCAGAAATTATACCACAATACAGCGGAAATGTTGCGAAGGCATCTTTTTTTCCGGAGTGCGCATAGTGTATAATGACCCATGTGCCGGCAAGGGCACGAAGACGATGGAGCAAACGGAAGAAAACAGGCAGGACAATATGATAGAAGAAATGAAGATCGAGTACGGGCTGCTTACGGAAGAGCAGGTGTTCGGGGAGGAACCGGCTGAGGTGATCCGCGCCCTGGGAGCCGCCTGCGAAGTGACAGACTACGCGGTGCTCCGGGGAGCAAAGGCAGTATCCTCATCCAAAGGCAGGACAGCCTCCTGGCTGCTTTCCTCTGTTGCCGGATACGGTGATGTCAGCGCTGTGGATGAAGAGGGCTGCCGTGCCGTGGCCTACGCTGCAGCAAAGGGAAATCTTCGGCCGGTGATACCCTGCGCGGATCCATCTCTGATCACGGACGTCATCCGAAGGGACATCTCTGGTTTTGCGCGGGCAGAATACGGGGAATACCCACAGACGGCTGCGGAACGGACCCTGGCCAGGACTCTTCAGAGCGAGTTCGCCGAGGGGCGGCTCATAAAGACCGGAAAGACCTTCGACGGCATGTACGAGGAGCTGGTGTACCGGGGAGAAAAATACATCCGGGTGCCTTATGAAGCAACGGAACCCGTCACGCTCTCTGACGGCAGGGAATACCGGGCAGGGGACGCGGTATGGATCAGAGTGCTGCCGGTGCAGTGGCTGCAGGACCAGAGCGCGCGGCTGCTCATCAGCCGCAGGATCCTTGTGGGAGACGTCCCCTTCAGCGGAGAAAACTATTACGACGGCGAGTTTTGCGCAAGCCTGGCCTGGGCTTTGCTGAACGGGACCTTCGCGGAAGACCTCGTCCCCAGCCGTATCCCGGAGATGACGGCCGATGAGGAAGCGGAATACGAAGCCCAGATCGCGCGGGCGGCGAAGCGCAGAAACCCCTACGGCCTGCGGTTCGGACAGGTCAGCGAGGAGGACATCATCCGTGGAGCCATCGAAAGCGACGTGCCGGTATTTCTGCACGGACCTTCCTCGGAGGGCAAGAGCGCCAGAGTCCGGCAGATCGATCCGACCTGCGAGATCATCTATCTGCGCAACGCCACGCCGGACAGCCTCAACGGCAGGAGCGTGTACAATCAGGCAACGGGGGAAATGATCGACATCCCGCCCACCTGGTACCAGAAGGTGAAGGCGAAGTGCGAGGAGGAGCCGGATAAGCTTCACGTGGTGTTCTTTGACGAGATCAACAACGCTCTTCCCGGGATCCAGGGCATGGCCTTCAACATCGTTCTGGACCGGGAGGTGAACGGGCTCTGGAAGCTGCCCGCAAACGCCCGCGTGGTGGCGGCGGGAAACGACATGCAGGATTCCCTGGCGGCCAATCAGATCGCGGCGCCTTTCTTCAACCGGTTCGCCCACGTCTACATCAACACCACCACGGAGAAGTGGCTGGCCTGGGCCAGGGAGAACCACATCCATCCGGCGATCTACTCCTATATCGCCTACCGCAGGGGAGAGACGCTGCGCAGCCGCTACGACGGGGAAAAGCCCAACGCGGACCCCAGAAAGTGGGAGATGGCCTCCAGAATGCTCTACGCCACTGGACGTCCGGAGATGCTGCGTGCGCTGATCGGGGAGGAGATCACCGAAGAGTTCGTGCAGTTCTGCGCCCAGCCCGTGATCACGCTGGAGGACGTGCTCAGCGGCAACTTCAACCAGCAGGAGATCGATGCGCTGAACACCGCGGGGCGCTACGCCACAGCCATGGGCCTTTCCCAGGCCGAAGAAGAGGACGTGGAGACGGTGAGAGACTTCCTCTCCGGGATGGGGGAGGAGTTCCGCGCGGTGTTCGATGAACTGCGGAAGCGTGGCGGCCATGAGCGCTGATCAGCTCCGGGAGTTCGACATGGAGGACCTGAAGAAAAACGTCCTCTCCATATACCCGTTCTTTGGCGGCATCTGCGCCAGGACCATCTGGGAGCCTTCGGATAAAGTCCGGCGGATCGGTAGCGACGGGACCAGGATCTATTACCAGCCATCCTATCTTGCCTCCCTGCCCGAGGAAGAGCAGGTATTTCTGGCTGCCCACGAACTGGCGCACGTGGCCTTTCATCACGTGAGCAGGGGAGCCGGCAAAGATCCTCTGGTCTGGAGGGACGCCACCGACGCGGTGGTCAATCAGCTGCTGAAGCGGGACGGGCTGAGCCTTCCCGCCAGCGCCATCGATTATCCGGAAGCCATCGGCTATGACGCGGAACAGTTCTACGAGATCCTTCTCGAGCAAAAGCTGGAGATCGAGCTGGAGGGGGGACAGCTGGAGGGCCAGAGCAGCGCCGCCCGCGGAAACGGAGAAAAGG
>CACXCQ010000299.1 GCA_902766185.1 uncultured Eubacteriales bacterium | reverse complement strand
CGATCTTGGTGGTGATAAACTCGAAGGCGGTCTTGGTGTAGTAGTCCAGTCCCCGGACGATCTTCGGATTGACCACATAGTCGATGCCGAAGGCATCCAGATTCGCCTTCAGATCCTCGAATGCCTGGGCACACTCGTCACAGAGATAGTCCAGCATCATGGGCGCTCCCTGCACCAGCTCCTGGTCGATGGGAGACTTGCAGTCCAGGATACGCATGGGATTGGTGTGATAGCGATCCTGGCACGTGGGGCAGAGCTGATCGTATTTCGGCTTGAGGAAATCCTTCAGGGCTTCCCTGTGTTTTCCCCTGCACTCCGGACATCCTACGCTGTTGATCTGCAGCTCTACATCGGTGATGCCCATTTCCTTGATGAACTCGTTTCCGATGGCGATGACCTCGGCGTCCGCCATCATATCGGAGGAACCGAAGATCTCAACGCCGAACTGGTGGAATTCCCGAAGTCTGCCCGACTGGGGCTTCTCATAACGGAAGCAGGGAATGTTGTAGCTGAATTTGCTGGGCTGCACCCCTGCGTACCCTTTGTGCTCGACATAGGCACGGACCACCGGCGAGGTTCCCTCCGGACGAAGAGTGATGCTCCTTCCGGCGAAATCCTTGAAGGTGTACATTTCCTTCTGTACGATATCCGTGGTGTCGCCGACTCCCCGCTGGAACAGCTCTGTGTGTTCGAACACCGGTGTGCGGATCTCTTCGAATCCGTATCTCCTGCAGATGTCAGCGAATTTTGCCTCGAGATAGTGCCATTTGTAAGCGTCTTCCGGCATCATGTCCTTGGTGCCCTTCGGTGCGTTTGTCAACATGTTTCTTCTCCTCCAAAAAATTTCTTCTTTTTTCGTTCTATCATTTCATCGATCCGCTCGATGTAGATTTCGTAGTTCGATACGTTCGGCACCCGTTCGAGCCGGTTCTGTTCGGGGAACCAGATCTTGCTGATCCCGCCGGCGCCCAGAGCCAGAATGGACTGCCGCTCCTCCATGATCCGTATGTTATAGGCCGAGACCTTGTCTTCCCTGCAGTATCCGATGTTTTCGGTGCTGCCGGAGGTGTGCTTCTGCCGGTACAGATAATAGGGTCTGAACCCCAGGCTGCGCAACCTGCGTCCGGCGTGCTCCAGCATCTCTTCCCGAAGCTGCTCCTGCCGGTAATGGAAGTCCTCGTCCACTTCTTTCAGTCTGGAGGCCCGTTTCACCGCCAGCGTGTGAAGGGTGATGTTATCCGCCCCCAGCTCCAGCACCTGATCCAGGCTGTCCGCAAAATCAGGAAAGTCCTCTCCGGGAAGTCCTGCGATCAGATCCGTGTTGATGCAGTCAAAGCCGGCTTCTCTGGCCAGCGGATAGGCCGCTCTGGTCTGTTCCACCGTATGCCTTCGTCCGATGATGTCCAGCGTCCTCTGCTGCATGGACTGCGGATTGATGCTGATCCTGTCCACGCCGTTGTTCCGAAGCACCTCCAGCTTTTGGGCGGTGATCGTGTCGGGCCGGCCGGCCTCCACGGTAAACTCCCGCAGAAGCGTCTGGTCCTTCAGCCGGAAGCCCTCCCGGATCTTTCCCAAAAGCAGGTCCAGCTGCTGCGGGGACAGGGTCGTGGGCGTCCCTCCGCCCATGTACACGGATTCGATCCGGTAGCCGTCCCGAAGCGCCGCCTCCGCGGCGAATTCGATCTCCTTGTGCAGAGCCTGAAGGTACCGGCTGATCTCCTCCTCCCCCACCTGATTCGAGGTGAAGGAACAGTAGAGGCATCTCGTGGGACAGAACGGTATACCGACGTATACCGAAAGGCTTCTGTCCGCCGGATCACCAGTGATCTGCCGCTGATAGCGCAGGATCTCCTCCGCCAGATCAGCCTTGTCCGGATGGACCAGGCACTGCTCCCGCAGAACCTTCTTGCCCCGCTGGAGGGGATCATCCTCGGGTGCGGCGGCCTTCGCGACCTCTTTCTTGCTCCCCCAGGCCAGCTCGTACAGAAGCTTCACCGGACGGATCCCGGTCAGGACTCCCCACTTCGGGGTTTTCCCTGTTACCCGGGAAAGATCGCAGTAGATCTGTCTGCTGACTTCATCGGGTCCCTGCTCCGCATGATAGCGCAGCTGGACCGCGTCAGGCGCCTCCTCCGCGTTCAGCGTGAACCGGGCGGGAGGAAGGAATACCTTGATCAGCTCCTCGTAGGGATGCAGGTTCTTCGTTCCTGTGATCTGTATGTCAAAGCGAGGCTCACACAAAGGGATTATGCTCCTTTTCCCATCCTATATTCGTCGGTCCCATATGTCCCGGGTACACATCTGTCTCATCCGGCAGCGTCCAGAGCTTGTTGTGGATGGAATCCGACAGCTTCTTGAAGGAGCATCCGGGGAAATCCGTCCTTCCGATGGACCCCTGGAACAGGGTATCTCCGGAGAAACAGCTCTTCCAGGCCGGGATATAGATGCACATTCCGCCGGGAGAATGACCTGGCGTATGCAGGAATGTCAGTTCAAGGCTTCCGATGGTCATGGTGTCCCCGTCCTCCACCAGCACGTCCGGCGTCACCCTGGTGACCATACCGAACTGCCGGCTCATGTTGAAGTCGGGATCCGAGAGCATCTGCTGTTCTTCCGCGTCGGCAACGATCTTCAGCCCCGGGAAATCCTTCAAAAGTGCGGGAATCCCCATGATGTGGTCGGCGTGGCCGTGGGTGAGGACGATGTATTCCAGGTCCGCCCCGGTTGACATAACAAAGTTTTTCATCTTGTCGTTCCAGCCGCCCGGATCCACGATGAAAGCCTTGTTCGTCTCTTCGTCGACGACCAGATATGTATTGACGCCCAGATATCCGCTGGGCATTTTCGTGATCTGCATGCTCTTCCTCCCTATCCTTCTATGTTCTGCTGCGGTAAGCGTCGATGATGCCGGGAATATTCTTCAGGGAACGGCACATTTTCTCCACCTGCTCCCGGTCATGGATGGACAGCGTCAGATCCATGCGTATGGTCTCATCCTTGCCCGCCTTGGCGTTCAGTCCGGCGATGTGCACGTCCATATCCTCACAGATCTTGGAAATGCTCGAGAATATCCCCTTCTGATCCCGGGCGAACAGCGCGATGGTGGTGTTGTAGGAGCCATCGAGGGT
>CACXCQ010000298.1 GCA_902766185.1 uncultured Eubacteriales bacterium | reverse complement strand
GAACTTCTGCTCCCGGATGATGGTGATCACGTAGTTGAAGAACACGCTGTAGGCCATGGCGCCTCCGCCGATCATCAGGATCGCCAGGTCTATCCGGTACCCGGAAAGATCCAGATCGAAGATGAAGGACAGGACCGGGATGCCGATGGTCAGGGCCACCGCTACCGCCAGAGCCGTCAGTCCCAGCAGGACCAGGCACTGCCTGCGGATGAGGAAGACCAGCTTTTGCATGTCCTCCCGGCGCTCCGACAGCCACAGCTTCGCGTAGGTGGTCAGGATGGGGTTGAAGATGAAATAGGTGATGAGCTGGATGACGAAGGCCGGCATGAACAGCACGTTGTAGTAGGTCTGTATCTCCTCCGTCAGGTGGGCGTCGATGGCGTACTTCGGCGCGTTGCTGATGTACATGTTCAGGAAAAGGCTGGCGAACAGCGGCGTTCCGTCCACCAGGAGCATGCGGAATTTTTCCCAGCCGATCTGAGGCCGCAGGGTGTCGCAGTAATCCCGCGCGACGTTCACCGAGGTCAGCAGGAGCACCGTCAGGGACACCAGAATGCAGATGATGGCGGAGAGCAGCAGATCGCGGGTGATGATCAGGGCGACGCAGCAGGAGGCCATCTCCGCGAAGAACCGGATGGCCGAGGCCTTTGCCGCCACATCCAGTCTCCCCTTCTGCTGCATGTGTCCGTGCAGCACGTCCGCGTAGGCCTGGATCACCTTCAGCAGGCAGATCAGTAATACGATGGAAAATTTGGTCCAGCTGTAATCCCGGGCGATCACGCAGAAAAAGCAGTACCCGGCGCTGGCCACGATCATGGCGCCGCAGGTGATGAACCGCATGCCGTGATATTCCCGGAAGATGTACTTCTCGTGGATGTCCGAGGACTGGAACCGACGCAGGCCGTACTGGCCGATGAACAGCATCAGCGCGGCCACCGCGAAGGCAATCGAATAGATCCCGGCATCCACCACGCCGTTGGTGCGCTTCACCACCAGCAGGATGACAGGAAAAAGAGCAGCGGACAATCCGGAATTGATGGCATTCCACAGATAGCTGCTGCGGTTGATGTTGTTCGTCTTTTGCAGAGCGCCGCGAATAAGAGTCAACATAAGTTCAATGATCTATCGGGACCGGGTCCGGATCCGGATGATCCGGGTCCGCGTCCTACGCGTCCAGCAGGGACAGAAGGTACTTGCCGTAATCCGTCATGGAGAGTTCCTTGCCGATGGCCCTGAGCTGGTCGTCATCGATGAAGCCACGGCGCCAGGCGATCTCTTCGAGGCAGGCGATGTAGAAGCCCTGTCTCGCCTGGACCGCTTCCACGAATTCCGCCGCCTTCAGCATGCCTTCCGGCGTTCCGGTATCCAGCCAGGCCATGCCCCTCTTCATCAGGGCTACCTTCAGCTTCCCTCTCTCCAGATAGGCGTTGTTCACGGATGTGATCTCGATCTCTCCACGGGCAGACGGCTTGACTGCCTTGGCGATCTCGATGACCTGATTGTCGTAAAAATAGAGGCCCGGAACAGCGTAGTTTGACTTCGGTTTTGCCGGCTTCTCCTCGATGGAGATGACCCGGTTGTTCTCATCGAATTCGACTACCCCAAAGGCTGTCGCGTCCTTCACCGGATAGCCGAACACCATGGCGCCGTCCAGATCCTTTCTGGCGTCGTTGACGATCTTCGTCAGGTCCTGTCCGTAGAACACGTTGTCCCCCAGCACCAGGCAAACATCGTCGTCGCCGATGAACTCCTCGCCGAGGATGAAGGCGTCCGCCAGTCCCCGGGGCGTCTCCTGGATCTTGTACTGGAAGTGGACGCCCAGCTTGCTTCCGTCTCCCAGCAGGTCCTGGTAATCGCCGATGTCCACCGGCGTGGAAATGATGAGGATCTCCCGGATCCCCGCCAGCAAAAGTACGGAAATGGGATAATAGATCAGCGGCTTGTCATAGATGGGCAGCAGCTGTTTTGAGATCGCCTTCGTCATGGGATAGAGTCTTGTTCCCTTCCCTCCGGCCAGTACGATTCCTTTCATCTTCGGTCCTCCTTCTCGCTGCCGGCAGGCACCGGCATCATTCCCATTGCTTTTCTTCAGGCGCGTCCCTAGCGCCGGTAGAACGCCCGGATCTGCTCCGTCACGTAGCTGACGTCGTCATCCGTGAGGCCGTAATACATGGGCAGGCGCAGCAGACGCTCGCTCTCTCTGGTGGTATATCTGTCCTCGCCGTGGAACCGTCCGTAGTTTTTCCCCGCGGTGGCAGAATGCAGAGGCACATAATGGAACACCGCGCCGATCCCCTTCTCCTTCAGGTAGGCGATCAGCTTCGTCCGCTCCTGCAGATCCGCCGTCTTCACGTAGAACATGTGGGCGTTGTGCTCGCACTCCGGCGGGATCACCGGAAGCTGCAGGTCTCCTGCCTCCTGCAAAGGCTGGAGCTGCTCGTAATACGCGGCCCAGCTTCCGAGGCGGGCCTGGTTGATGATGTCCGCGTCCTCCAGCTGCGGCCACAGATATGCCGCGTTGATGTCGCTGGGCAGATAGGATGAGCCCAGGCTCACCCAGCTGTACTTGTCCACCTGGCCCCGCAGGAAGCGGCTGCGGTCCGTTCCCTTCTCCCGGATGATCTCGGCCTCGTCCGTGCGGCCGGGATCCCGGATCAGGATGGCGCCGCCCTCTCCCATGCTGTAGTTCTTCGTCTCGTGGAAGCTGTAGCAGCCGTAGTCGCCGATGCTGCCCAGCGCCCTGCCTTTGTACGTGGCGCAGACGCCCTGGGCGGCGTCTTCCACCACCAGCAGGCCGTGGCGCTGCGCGATCTGCATGATGGTATCCATCTCGCAGCCAACGCCGGCGTAATGGACGGGCACGATGACCTTCGTCTTCTCCGTGATGGCGTCCTCGATCAGTTTCTCATCGATGTTGTTGGTGTCCGGACGGATGTCCACGAAGACCAGCTGCGCGCCCCGCAGCGCAAAAGCGTTGGCGGTGGACACGAAGGTGTAGCTGGGCAGGATCACTTCATCCCCCGGCTGGACCTTCGCCAGCAGGGCGGCCATCTCCAGAGCCTGGGTGCAGGAGGTGGTCAGATAGGCTCCGGCAGTCCCGGTGCGCTCCCTGATCCACTCGTTGCAGCGCTTCGTGTAGGCGCCGTCCCCGCAGATCTTCCCCGACTGGATAGCCTTCTGCATGTGTTCCATTTCCCGCCCCGTT
>CACXCQ010000297.1 GCA_902766185.1 uncultured Eubacteriales bacterium | reverse complement strand
TGTTTTGTCATGTTGTTATTCAATTCTCAAGGTTCACGGTGATTTTTTGTCAAAAATCACTTGACTTCACATAGTTAGTCTTCACTGGCGGTTTCAGGTTCAGAGCCCAGAGAGCCCGGACGCGAAGAAGCGAAAGCGGAGGAGCAATTCAGTGGAAAAAAAGAGCCGCTGCACGTGGTCGTGCGGCGGCTCTGCCTTTGCTTGAGACCTGGCTTTGCGTGAGACCTGCCTTTGCTTACTTCAGGTAGAGGTTCTCGCGCTGGTCGAGGGGAACGTACTCCTGGTGATCCTGGACGGAGATATAGGCGGGGCGCATCAGCTTGCCGCCGGCGACCAGTTCCTCGATGCGGTGCGCGCACCAGCCGGAGAGCCGGGCGGTGGCGAACAGGGGAGTGGCCACGTCCAGGGGGATATCCAGGGCGTGATAGACGAAGCCGGAATACAGATCCACATTGGCCGGCATAATGACTTCTTTGCCGTGGACCTCGGCGTACAGCCGGGGCACGTTGCGCTCGATGTAATCGCAGAGCAGGAAGTCGTCCAGGAGATCCTTGTCTTCGGCCAGCTTCTTTGCCATCTGCTTCAGGAGCTTTGCCCGGGGATCGGACAGCGTGTAGATGGCGTGGCCCATGCCGTAGATCAGGCCGGACTTGTCGCCGGCTTCCTTGCGCAGCAGCTTCACCAGGTAGTCGTCCAGCTTGCTCCGGTCGTTGACATCCGGAACATTGGCCTTGATGTCATCCATCATTTTGACCACGGCGAGATTCGCGCCGCCATGCTTGGGACCCTTCAGAGAACCCACGGCCGCAGCGATAGCGGAATAGGTGTCGGTTCCTGTGGAGGACACCAGCTGGGTGGTGAAGGACGAGTTGTTGCCGCCGCCGTGCTCCGCGTGGATGATCATGCAGAGATCCAGAAGCTTGGCCTCCAGCTCGGTGTACTCGCCCAACGGACGGAGCATACGGAGAATGTTTTCCGACGTGGAAAGCTCCGGGATGGGGTTGTGCAGGTGGAGACTCGTGTTGTCAAAATAGGTGCTCTTGGCCTGGTACGCGTAGGAAATGATGGCCGGGAAACAGCCCATCAGGAAGAAGGACTGCCGCAGCACATTGGGGACGGAGATGTCGTCCGGATTGTCGTCGTAACTGTACAGGGCCAGCACGCTTCTGGCCAGCTTGTTCATGATGCTCCGGGAGGGAGCGGTCAGGATCATGTCCCGGGCGAAGGTGTTGGGAAGCTCCCGATACTCTCCCAGGATCCGGTTGAATGCTTCCAGCTCCAAACGGCTGGGAAGCTCGCCCATGATCAGCAGGTAAGAGATCTCCTCAAATCCGAAGCGGTTCTCCGCCAGACAGTTGGAGACCAGGTCCTCGATATCGTATCCCCGGTAGTAGAGCTTGCCCTCCATGGGGATCTTCTGCCCGCCCTGGGTGATGTTGTAGCCGCAGACCTCGCCGATGTGGGTCAGCCCCACGACGACGCCGGTGCCATTGGTGTTGCGCAGTCCACGCTTGACATCGTGATAAGTATAAAGATCAGGTGCGATGATGTTCTTTTCGGCGACGACCTTGGCGCTCTTCTCATAGGTGAACTCCGCGCCGCGTTCACTGCTTCCGCCCTTTTTGGCGTTCCGTGAACTGCGTTCCTTGGCTTTTGCTGCTGCTCCGGATCCCTTGGGGGAGTCCGCGGATTTCCTGTTTTTGTTCGATTCCAGAATACGTTTCAGCAAGAGAAAACCTCCCTTCCTTTTATATTTATATCTGAATTGATTGCTTTTCGTGTAAAACAAATCCTCATCCATCTGCAAGGGTGAGGATGTACACATGTATTATACTACACTATTACGGTAAAGCGCAAACATATTTCTCCGGACGGCCGCAAATAAAGAACATTTGTTTGCAATACGGACCGATCTATGGTAGAATATCAGTCTACGAAGAAGAGAAAGGTGGAGGGGATATGCCTGAATTCAAAGTCGTTTCAGAATTTGCGCCGATGGGAGACCAGCCCCAGGCGATCGATACCATTGCGGACAGCATCCTGCAGGGCAACCGCTCCCAGACCCTGATGGGCGTCACCGGCTCGGGAAAGACCTTCACCATGGCCAAGATCATCGAGAAGGTCCAGAAGCCGACCCTGGTCATTTCCCACAACAAGACTCTGGCGGCACAGCTCCACGGGGAATTCCGGGAGTTCTTCCCGGACAACGCGGTGGAGTACTTCGTTTCCTACTACGACTACTACCAGCCGGAGGCTTACGTGGCTTCCACGGACACCTATATCGAGAAGGATTCGGACATCAATGACGAGATCGAGAAGCTGAGGCACTCGGCGACCGCGGCCCTGTCGGAGCGGCGGGACGTGATCATCGTGGCCAGCGTTTCCTGCATCTACGGTCTGGGCAGCCCCATCGATTATGAGAACCAGGTGATCTCCCTCAGGCCCGGCATGGAGAGGGACCGTCAGGAGCTTCTGCGGAAGCTGGTGGACATCCAGTACACCAGGAACGATACAGCCTTTGAACGGGGAAACTTCCGGGTCCGGGGAGACACCATCGACGTGCACCCCGCCGGAGCGGAGAACGCGGTGCGCATCGAGCTCTTCGGCGATGAGGTGGAGACCATCAAGGAGGTCAATCCCCTGACGGGCGAGATCCTGGGCCTGCGCAACCACGTGGCCATCTATCCCGCGTCCCACTACGTCACCAGCCAGGAGAAGATCGAGCGGGCGACGGAGACCATCAACGAGGAGCTGGCGGAGCGGATCCGCTGGTTCCAGGACCGGGGCAAGCTCATTGAAGCGCAAAGGCTGGAGCAGCGGACGCGGTACGACGTGGAGATGCTGCGGGAGATCGGCACCTGCAAGGGGATCGAAAACTACTCCAGACACATCACCGGACTTCCTCCGGGAAGCCGTCCCTATACGCTGATCGACTACATTCCGGATGATTTTCTCATCATGATCGACGAGTCCCATGTGATGCTGCCCCAGCTGCGGGCCATGTACGCGGGGGACCGCTCCCGGAAGCAGTCCCTGGTGGATTACGGGTTCCGTCTGCCTTCGGCGCTGGATAACCGGCCGCTGAAATTCGAGGAATTCAATTCCATGGTGAACCAGATTTTGTACGTCAGCGCCACCCCGGCCCAGTATGAGCGGGAGCAGAGCGGCGGCATCACCGCGGAGCAGATCATCCGGCCGACGGGACTTCTGGATCCGGTGATCGAGGTGCACGAGAGCGAAGGCCAGATCGACCATCTGATCGGCGAGATCAACAAGGTGACGGAGCGGGGCGAGCGGGTCCTGGTCACCACCCTGACGAAGAAGATGGCGGAGAGCCTTACCGACTATCTGGCGGGAACGGGGATCAAGGTGAGATACCTGCATTCCGAAGTCGATACCCTGGAGCGGATGGAGATCATCCGGGATCTGCGGCTGGGCGTCTTCGACGTGCTGGTGGGCATCAACCTCCTGCGGGAGGGCCTGGACATTCCGGAAGTCTCTCTGGTGGCCATTCTGGACGCCGACAAGGAGGGCTTCCTGCGGACGGAGACCTCCCTGATCCAGACCATCGGACGGGCGGCAAGAAACGTGGACAGCAAGGTGCTGATGTACGCCGACGGGATCAGTCCCGCCATGCGGGCGGCCATCGACGAGACACAGCGCCGCCGGCAGATCCAACAGGAATATAACGAAGCCCACGGCATCACGCCGCGAAGCGTGAAGAAGGGCATCCGGGACGTCATCGAAGCCACCGCAAAGGCAGAGGAGGAGACCGGCGGAACCAGAAACTATCTGGAGATGACGAAGAAGGAACTGAAGGATTACACCGCGAAACTGGAAAAGGAAATGAAGCAGGCGGCAGCGGACCTGCAGTTCGAGCGGGCTGCCGAGCTGAGGGATATCCTGTTCGAGTACAAAGCGCGGCTATAGCATAGAGAATCGTTTCGGAGGAAACATTTCATGGCAAAAGACATCGTAATAAGGGGAGCCAGAGAGAACAACCTGAAGGGACTGGACGTCACCATCCCCCGGGACAGCCTTGTGGTGCTCACGGGCCTGTCCGGTTCGGGCAAATCCTCTCTGGCCTTCGATACCATATACGCGGAGGGACAGCGGAAGTACATGGAGAGCCTGTCCTCCTACGCGCGGCAGTTTCTGGGCCAGATGGAGAAGCCCAACGTGGAGTACATCGAAGGATTGTCTCCGGCCATCTCCATCGACCAGAAGACAACGAGCAAGAACCCCCGATCCACCGTGGGCACGGTGACGGAGATCTACGACTATCTGCGGCTCATGTACGCGCGGATCGGCATCCCTCACTGCCCGGTCTGCGGCAGGGAGATATCCAGTCAGTCCGTTGACCAGATCGTGGAAACGCTGCTGCAGGAGGAAGAGGGGACCCGGCTCACCATTCTGGCGCCGGTGATCCGCAGCCGCAAGGGGCAGCACGAGAAGATCCTGGACCGGATCGCACGGGAAGGCTTTTCCCGCGTCCGGGTGGACGGAGAGATGCGTCACCTGGAAGAGGATGAGATCAAGCTGGAGAAGAATTACAAGCACACCATCGAGATCGTCATCGACAGGATCAAGGTGAGGGAAGGGGTCCGCAGCAGGCTCAGCGAGGCCTGTGAGCTGGCCATTGCTCACGGAGAGGGACTGGTCCAGGTGATCGTGGGAGACGAGGAACGGACCTTCAGCACCAGCCTGGCCTGCCCGGAGCACGGCATCAGCATCGAAGAGCTGGAGCCCAGAATGTTCTCCTTCAACAACCCCATGGGAGCATGCTCCCGGTGCAACGGTCTGGGGTTCATCCAGCGTGTTGACCCGGATCTTCTGATCCCGGATCAGTCCCTGAGCATCGTGGACAAGGCCCTCAAGAACGTGTTCGGCACCATGGAGCACACCAGCTTTTACTGGCAGGTGATCCAGGCCCTGGCGGATAAGTACGGGGCTGATCTTTACGCGCCGTATCAGGACCTTCCGGAGGACTTCAAACAGGTCCTTCTGTACGGAACGGGAGAGGAGAAGCTGGTATACGATTACACGAACCGGGCGGGTTACACCCAGCACCGGGCCCACACCTTCGAAGGCCTGATCAACAACCTGGAGCGGCGGTACATGGAGACGGGCTCCGACTGGATCAAAGAAAAAATGGAAATGTACATGAGCGTTTCCGCGTGTCCGGAGTGCCAGGGAAGAAGGCTGCGGGACGAGCTTCTGGCAGTCACCGTGGGCGGAAAGAACATCATGGAATTCTGCGATCTGTCCATCGTTGAAGCGGTGGAATTCGTGGATCAGCTCGAGCTTTCGGTGACCCACCGCAGGATTGCGGAGGAGATCCTGAAGGAGATCCGAGGACGGCTTCAGTTCCTGGCAGGGGTGGGGCTTGATTACCTGACCCTGTCCCGGGCTTCGGCCACCCTGTCCGGCGGAGAATCGCAGCGTATCCGTCTGGCCACGCAGATCGGTTCCGGTCTGGTAGGCGTCCTCTACATTCTGGACGAGCCAAGCATCGGCCTGCACCAGAAGGACAACCACATGCTGCTCCAGGCTTTGCGCAGACTGACGGACCTGGGCAATACGCTGCTGGTGGTGGAGCACGATGAGGACACCATGTACGCGGCGGATCACATCATCGACATCGGCCCCGGCGCCGGGATCCACGGCGGCGAGCTGGTGGCGCAGGGCAGCGTGGACGACATCAAAGCCTGCGAACGGTCCATCACCGGGCAGTTCCTGTCCGGAAAGCGCAGCATCGGTGTGCCTCAGTCGCGGCGGGAGGGGAACGGCGATTCCATCTTGGTCACCGGCGCGGCAGAAAACAATCTGCAGAGCATCGATGTGCGCTTCCCCCTGGGGAAATTCGTCTGCGTCACCGGCGTCTCCGGCTCCGTCAAGAGCAGCCTGGTCAACGAGATCCTGTACAAGGCGGTCTCGGCCCAGATCTATAACAGCAAAGGCAAGGCCGGCCGCCACAAGGAGATCCTGGGGCTGGAGCACATCGACAAGATCATCGACATCAACCAGGCGCCCATCGGCAAGACGCCCAGGTCAAACCCGGCGACCTACACGGGCGTGTTCACTCATATAAGGGATCTTTTCGCCCAGCTTCCCGAGGCCAAGATCAGAGGCTACGGCAAGGGCCGGTTCAGCTTCAATGTCAAAGGCGGCCGCTGCGAAGCCTGCAACGGC
>CACXCQ010000296.1 GCA_902766185.1 uncultured Eubacteriales bacterium | reverse complement strand
GCCTCTTCTTCAGCCGGAGCTTCCTCTGCTGCCGGAGCTTCCTCTGCCGGTTCTTCCACCGGAGCGTTCGGATCGATGGTCTCTCTGATGCTCAGGGAGATCCTTCTTCTGTCCTTATCGATCTCCAGGATCTTGGCGTTGACGATCTGTCCTACGCTGAGTTCGTCGTTGATGTTGCCGACTCTCTTATGCGCAACCTCGGAGATGTGGACCAGTCCATCCAGACCCGGTTCCAGCTCGATGAATGCGCCGTATTCCTTGATCTGCACGACCTTGCCCTCGATGACCTGACCAACTTCGTAATTCTCGTCGATCACGCTCCAGGGTTCCGGCGTGTTCTGCTTCAGACCCAGGGAGATCTTGCCCTTCTCTTCGTTCATGGACAGGACCTTCACGTTGATCTTCTGACCGATGCTCAGCACCTCCTGCGGGTGTCTCAGCTTGCCCCAGGAGATCTCTGAGATGTGCAGCAGTCCGTCGATACCGCCGATGTCTACGAATGCGCCATAGTCGGTGAATCTCATGACCGTACCTTCGACCACATCGTCTACATTCAGGTTCTCCCAGATCTCCGCAACGAGCTTTTCTTTTTCTTCGTTCAGGAACATCTTGTGGGAGAAGACGGCTCTGTTTCTTCTCTGGTCAACTCTGGAAACCTTGACTTCCATAGTCTGACCAACGAACTCGGACGCGTCCTCAACATAACGATCGGACAGCTGGGAGAGCGGAATGAATCCGGAGACTTCTTTGTACTCCGCGATCACGCCGCCGTTGACAGTTCTTGTGACTTTAACTTCAAGAACTGTTTTATTTTCATGCGCTTCTACGATTTCATTCCAGTTCGCGCTGATTTCTAACTTCTTTCTTGAAAGTAAAATTCCACCATCTCCGTCATCCGTCTTGATGACCTTCGCCTGGACTTCATCATCCACCTTGAACACATCCGTCAGCTTCTGACCTTCTTCCAGGCTGACCTCAGTGATCGGCAGGATACCGTCCTTCTTGCATCCTAAATTAACAATAACTTCTTTTTCGTTGACCTGGTGTACTTTTCCGGTAACGATCTCGCCGCTTCTGGGCAGTCTGAGGGACTTATCGATATCCTCCATCAGATCATCCATCGTCAGCTCTCTGTTTTCAACTGTAGCGTCACTCATGCTGGCAATAACCTCCTTAATACTGCATTCGGGAGTCGATGCTCCCGCCGCTATTCCTATTCTATTACATTTCGCAAGCTGTTTCAACGGTAAATCTTGAATATTTTCGACAAAAAATGTATGTTTACAGCCATCTGCGGCGATTTCATACAGCTTACGTGTATTGGAACTATGCTTTCCTCCAATGACCAGCATCATATCGCTCTCCGCAGCCAGTTTCCGTACGGCAGCCTGCCGGTTCTCCGTCGCGCTGCAGATCGTGTTGTGGATCTCTGCGGGCCTTCCCTTCCGCTCCAGAACCGCACAGACCTCTTCCAGGGTCTGTTGCCGGATGGTGGTCTGCGCCACCACGAAGAAGTCGTCCGGGTCGATCCGCTCCGCTTCCTCCGCTGATGTGACACAGATGGCCGGCCTCCGGCACCAGTTGCTGATCCCCTGCACCTCCGGATGACTGGCGTCCCCGACGATAACCACCTGCTTGTCTGTATCGCGGACAAGGTCGTGGATGCGGATCACGAAGGGACAGGTGGCGTCGATCAGGGTGATCCCCCGTCTCCGCGCTTCCTCATAGACCTGCCTGCCCTCTCCGTGGGAACGGATGATGACCCGTTCGCCGGCAGCAGCTTCGGCCAGCGCGCTGATGATGCGCACTCCCTTTTTCTTCAGATCCCCTGCCACCCGGTCATTGTGGATCAGCGAACCCATGGAGCATACCGGAGCACCTTCTCCGGCTGCCTCCTCCGCGGCCTGCTCCGCCTTGGCGATGGCCCGGCGCACGCCGAAACAGAATCCCGCGTGCTCCGCCACTGTTACGGTCTTATCCCCAAATCTGAATATCCTCCGACCGCTCATCTCTCATCACCGCCTTCGCTTCCGCCGCCGGTCTTCTCCGGCTCCTTTCGGGCCAGGCTCTCCAGATGTTTTTTGAAGGCGGCCTCACTGCCGTTCTCCGTAGGATGATAGTACCGGGTCCCCTCCCGGAAAAGGTTGTCCGGAAGATACTGCTGAGGCACATATCCG
>CACXCQ010000295.1 GCA_902766185.1 uncultured Eubacteriales bacterium | reverse complement strand
GCCGATGATCTCGCCGATGCCGGGCACCAGGCAGTCCACCGCCGCCACGGTCTTCCCATCGGGGTTCTGCTTCATGTAGAAGGCTTTGATCTCCTTCGGGTAGTCCGTTACGAAGACCGGCTTCTTGAAGATCTTCTCGGTGATGTACCGCTCGTGCTCGGTCTGCAGGTCGATGCCCCACTCCACCGGATACTGGAACTCTTCTCCGGACTGCAAAAGCAGGTCGATGGCTTCGGTGTAGGTGACCCTGGCAAAGTCAGAGCTGACGATGTTGTCCAGCCTTTGCAGAAGACCCTTGTCGATGAACTTGCTGAAGAATTCCATTTCCTCCGGCGCGTTCTCCAGCACGTAGCTGATCACGTACTTGATCATGGCCTCCGCCACTTCCATGTTGCCGGCCAGGTCGCAGAACGCCATCTCCGGCTCGATCATCCAGAACTCGGACGCGTGGCGCGCCGTGTTGGAATTTTCCGCCCGGAAGGTGGGTCCGAAGGTGTAGATATCCCGGAATGCCATGGCAAAGATTTCGCCCTCCAGCTGTCCGCTGACGGTCAGGCATGTCTTCTTGCCGAAGAAATCCTCGCTGTAATCGATCTGTCCGTCCTCGGTGCGGGGCGGGTTCTCCATATCCAGCGTGGTGACCTGGAACATCTCACCGGCTCCCTCCGCGTCACTTGCGGTGATCAGCGGCGTATGCACATAGACGAATCCGTTCTCCTGGAAGAACTTATGCAGGGCGTAAGCCACCAGCGATCTCACTCTGAACACGGCAGAAAAGGTATTGCTGCGGGGACGCAGATGCGCGATCTCCCTGAGGAACTCCATGGAATGACGCTTCTTCTGCAGCGGATAATCCGCCTCCGAATCCGCTTCGATGACGATCTCCTTCGCCTTGATCTCGAAGGGCTGCTTCGCGTCCGGCGTCAGGACAAACTGTCCCCTGACGTTCAGCGCCGCTGAGATCGGCGCCTTGCTGATCTCGCCGAAGTTCTCCAGAAACTCCGCTTCATACACCACCTGGACCGACTTGAAGAACGATCCGTCGTTCAGCTCGATGAACCCGAACTTGTTCGATCCCCGGTTCGTCCTTACCCATCCGCGAACCGTGATCTCCTGCTCCGCGAACTGCTCTGTCTCTCTGTACAGCTGTCTGACTGTAACCTCTGCCATATTCTTGCTTCTCCTTATCGAATGATTTCATTATCTTTTGCCGCTGCCGGGACGTTTCGCCTGGCACTCCCAGCCTTTGCGCACGAAAAAAACTCCGGCGACAGTCGGCAACCTTGATTCTAACACAATTCCGGAGCACACTCAACAGTAATTCGGCCACTCCATCCTCACCCCCGTGGCTCTTCTTTTGTTCTTTCTTGCGCTTATGATACTATTATTTCCTGTAATGGTAATTATTGGTTTGTGAGACATCGTGTTGATTTGCTTTTGTTCGGGATGAATCAACACGATTTGCCTCCTCGCGCGGTCCGCGGAGACCCTCCGGATGCCTTCGCGTGTTGATCTTCGAGCGAGCGTGGACAATCAACACGAAATATGGATTATTCGTGTTGATATCTGATTTGTAGACAACGATCAACATTTTGCCTATTGGAAAATGAAAGATTTACCCGGATCCGAGCCTAAACTCATTGGCAAAATGTTGATTGCCGTATTTTAAGACCAAATCAACACGACACATTAGCAGCCGGGGGATCAAGGATCCGAAGTCCGCGCAGTTTGCTGTGTTTCCACTCCCAAACCGCCAGCCTTTGTGGTAAAATGAATCCACCGGCCCGAGCGCAAAGGCAGGGGCGGCCACGAACTGAACAGCAAAACATTGCACAGGAGGCATCATGAACAACGAATACACCAGCCCTTTCTCCGAGCGGTATGCCGGAGCCGAAATGAAATACCTGTTTAGTCCCGACAAGAAATTTTCCACGTGGCGCAGGCTGTGGATCGCCCTGGCCGAGTCGGAGATGGAACTGGGGCTGCCCGTCACCCAAAGGCAGGTAGACCAGCTGAAGGAGCATATCGAGGACATCAATTACGAGGAGGCCAAGGCACGGGAGAAGATCGTCCGCCACGACGTGATGAGTCATGTATACGCCTACGGACTGCAGTGTCCTGAGGCGGCGGGCATCATCCATCTGGGTGCCACCAGCTGCTATGTCACGGACAACGCGGATCTGATCATCATGCGGGAAGGGCTGCAGCTGATCCGGAAGAAACTCATCAACGTGATCGCCGCCCTGGCGAAGTTCGCGGAGGAATATAAGGATCTGCCCACGCTGGCCTTTACGCATTTCCAGCCGGCCCAGCCCACCACGGTGGGTAAGCGGGCGACCCTGTGGCTGCAGGATCTCACCTTCGATCTGGAGGATCTGGATTATCTGATCGGCTCCCTGAAGCTGCTGGGGTCCAAGGGCACGACCGGCACACAGGCAAGTTTCCTTGAGCTCTTCGAGGGGGATCACGAGAAGTGCAAACAGCTGGAAGCGAAGATCGCGGAGAAGATGGGCTTCGACAGCTGCTATGCCGTGTCCGGCCAGACCTATTCGAGAAAGATCGATTCCAGAGTCCTGTCCGTGCTGGCGGGCATCGCTCAGAGCGCCCACAAGTTCAGCAATGACATCCGGCTTCTGCAGCACCTGAAGGAAGTGGAAGAACCCTTCGAGAAGGGGCAGATCGGATCCTCCGCCATGGCCTACAAGCGCAACCCCATGCGCAGCGAGAGGATCGCGGCCATTTCCAACTACATCATCAGCGACTGCATGAATCCCATGATCACCGCCGCCACCCAGTGGTTCGAGCGGACTCTGGACGACTCCGCCAACAAGCGGGTCAGCATCAGCGAGGCTTTCCTGGCTTTGGACGGCGTGCTGACGCTCTACATGAACGTGGCGGACGGCCTGGTGGTCTATCCGAAGGTCATCGAGAAACGTCTCATGTCCGAGCTCCCCTTCATGGCAACGGAGAACGTCATGATGGATGCGGTGAAAGCCGGCGGAAACCGGCAGGAGCTTCACGAGAAGATCCGCGTCCACTCCATGGCAGCCGGCCGGAAAGTCAAGGAGGAAGGTCTGGACAACGACCTGCTTCAGCGCATCGCGGATGACCCCGCCTTCGGCACCGATATGGAGTCCCTGCAGAAAGTAATGAAGCCCTCAAACTACGTGGGGCGGGCACCGCAGCAGACCGAGGAATTCCTGGCGGATGTGGTCAGGCCGATCCTTGATGCCAATCGCGAGGCCCTGGGGATCACGGCGGAGGTCAACGTATAGGCCGCCGCTCGCGTCCCAGACACAACGCCGCGCCCGCATTCCGGACACACCGCCGCGAGCTACTTCTTGTACACCCACTGACCGATCTCATCCTGAGGCTGCGACAGATCGCCCCGCTTGACCTGGGTGACCTGACGCTCTTTGAATTCGCCCAGCCGGCCCTGCTTTGCCGCCAGAATCAGGCAGATGACACCTAAAGCCAGGTCTGAGATGACTGCCGGGATCGCTCCCTCCACACCGAACTGAACATTGTAGAGCAGGCTTTCCCTGGCGTTAGCCGCATCCAGTCCCCAGATAGAGACCTCCGAGACCAGCCCGCTGTTGGGCAGCCCGAACAGATAATTCTGGGTGAAATTCCATGCCGTGTGTATTCCCATGACGAACCAGATGCTCCCGGTGTACCAGCGGGCGATGGAGAAGGACAGTCCGCAGATCACGATATCGAGGATCGGCAGGAAGGACGCTCCCGGATTGAACACGTGGAGCGCGCCGAAGAACAGTCCGTTCGCCGCGATGGCCACCCACAGGGGGTAACACACGTTGATCCGCTCATACAAGAAGCCCCGGCACCACAGCTCTTCGGATGAACTCTGGATGAACACGCATGCCAGGGCGAAGCAGTAGAAGGGTATCTGATCGAGAGTGAAGTTCAGGAAGAGCTTGATGTCCCCGTTCAGCAGGGCGCAGACGATGCAGCCGAAGTTCATCAGAAATCCCACCAGCAGCCCGGCAAGCAGCACGCTCACCTTGTTCTGCGGGAACGAGGGCAGGAAGGTTCGGAAGATGAACCGGTTCCGTCGCGGGATTCCGGTGAACAGAAACGCGCCGATGAAGGCGAACAGCGTGGTCAGATACGTGCTGACGGTGAACTTTGTCGCATCAGGCATGTATTGGATCTTGTCGATTATCCCGTTGATCGGCGACCTCGGACTGTCGATCAGCAGCGCCGGTATTCCACAAATAATGAGATACCACACGACGGTGACCAGCATGATCCACCATATCCTGTCATGGCGATCCATACGAGGTTTGCGATTCAGATCCTCTCCATCCGGTGCCATTCCAGTCACCTCCCCTTTCTGCATCGAAAGTCTATACCATCCGCGGCATAAACATCAACGGTTTATATCTTATCACAACCCGATCATCGTCCCGGCGAAGATGCCGTAATAGTTGCCCAGGACGTATCCCAGGGTGCCCACGAGGATAGCCGGTACGATCAGGGCGTTCCAGCCTTTGGCGATGGCCATGGCCGCCGCGGTGGTGGGCCCGCCGACATTGGCGTTGGAAGCGATGATGATCTCCTCCAGGTTGAACCGGAAAAGCCGGCCGAACACGAAGGAGAAGATCATATTCGTCAGAACGATGAGGGCGCAGAACAGCAGAAGCAGCGGCGCCTTCGTCACGATCAGATAAATGGAAGCCGGAACACCGATCACCGCGAAGAAGATGTGGATCAGATAAGTTCCGATCTCCTGGGCTCCGGGAATGCTGCCCACCTGTCTGGGAAAGGCCGTCGCCACCAGCATCGTCAGCGTCGTGATGATCAGATACTGGTTGCCCAAAAGGCCGTTCACCAGGGTCAGGGCGAAATTGGTGGTGGGGATCAGTTCTCCCAGCACGCCTGAAATCTTGACGGAGACCGCCACGATCACCAGGGACAGCGCGATGCACAGCGCGATATCCTTGAGCGAGACTTCTTTCGCTTTCCAGAATGTCGATGCGCCTGCCCCGCCACCTTCATCGCTTTTTTCCTGCAGTTCATCGATCAGGGGGTGCCGGTAGCGCTTGAGGAAGAACTTCGACCCGGCCGCGGCGATGAGCGCGAAGAAGTACAGCGCCATCAGCAGATTGTCCGCGACCACAGACGATGAGACCAGATCTCCGCTGACGTTATATACATCCGCCATGGCGGCCAGGTTCACGCTGCCACCGGTGTAGGTCCCGATCATCATGGGAAGCACGACGCCCAGATCGGCAAAGGCTCCCTTCAGCAGATTGTACGCGACGATTCCGCCTGCGATGGTCCCTATCCCGCTGATGAGATAGATGATGAGGAGCCGCCCGCTCTCTCTTCCGATCTTGCGGATATCCGCGTTGAAGAGCAGCATGGGGATCGACAGTGGTATGACGTAATCCCATACGAAATCATAGGCTGCAGCTTCCAGCGGAATGATCCCCGTATTGGACAGGACCATCGCCCCGATCAGAGCCATGACGCACCCCGTGATCTTCGACCCGATCCGGGTCTTCTGCTCCAGATAGATCGCCAGTGTGGCGATGGCCGCCAGAATGGCGAACAACGCCCATGTGTTGCCCGCGCTGATTAATGATGTGCTCATCCGATCTTCCCTTCGTCGATCATCTTCGCCAGTTCCTTCGCGAAGTAGGTGATATACATTCCGGCGCCGCTGCGGTATGCGCCCACAGCCATTTCGCCGATGATCCTCTCCTCATCGATCCAGCCGTTCTGCGCGGCGGCCTTGACCATGGAATACTCCCCGCTCACGCTGTAGGTCGCCACCGGGATATTCGTGGCGCTGACCACTCTCTCCAACAGGTCATAGAAGGCCATGGCCGGCTTCACGATCAGGAAATCCGTCCCCTCTTCCACGTCCAGCAGCGCTTCCTTCATGGCCTCCCTGCCGTTGTGGTAATCCATCTGGTAGCTCTTCCGGTCGCCGAAGTGAGGCGCGGAATCCGCCGCGTCACGGAAAGGTCCGTAGAACGCGGAGGCGAACTTCACCGCGTAGGACATGATCGGAATGTTCTTGAACCCGTCCTCGTCCAGCTTCTGCCGGATGGCGGTGACGTGTCCGTCCATCATATCGGAGGGAGCCACGATGTCCGCGCCCGCCTCTGCCTGGGAGCTGGCGATCTCCGCCAGTTTCTTCAGGGTCTCGTCGTTGTCCACGTCATGGCCGCAGAGGATGCCGCAGTGGCCGTGGGACGTATACTCGCACATGCAGACGTCAGCGATGAACAGCATATCCGGGAAGTTCTTCTTCCCTTCCCGCAGGGCTCTCTGCACGATCCCGTCGTGGGCATAGGCCTGGCTTCCCACCTCATCCTTGTGCTCGGGGATGCCGAACATCAGAATGTTGTTCACGCCAAGCTCTGCCGCCTCCTCCAGCGCGTAGGGCAGCTGATCCACGCTGTAGCGGTACTGTCCCGGCATGGAGGGGATCTCCTCTTTGATCCCGGTTCCGTCAATGGCGAAGATGGGATAGATCAGGGAGTCCTTGCTGACCCTCGTCTCTCTTACCATCTTCCGCATAGACTCGCTGGTGCGCAATCTTCTCGGTCTAACGATCATGTCCATAATTCTTCTTTCCTTTCTCCATTCGCGTTATTTTGTCTCCTGCCGCATGCTGACCACCAGCTCCAGCAGGCTGTCTATCGTTGCTTCTTTCGCCATGTACGTCTGCATCCCGTACTCGTCCGCCCGGGCCTTCGTCTGCTTGCCGATGCATGCTGCCCTGACTAGATGGAAGTCGAGCCCCGGATTTCTGCTGACGAATCCCCTGACCGTGGACGCGCTGGTGAATACCGCGCAGTCGATCCTGCCGTTTTCGAACAGGCCGGTCTCATCCACCAGATCCTGGCTGGCGTCCAGCGTATCGTAGATCGGGATATCGGTCACCTCCGCCCCGGCCTCTTCCAGAAACCGCACCAGCTTCTGGTTGCCCTCAGCGGCTCTGGGGATCAGCACCCGACTGCCTTCTTCCAGCTTTTGCGCCAGCTCCCGCCCCAGTGTATCGCCGTCATATACGGAGGGCACGAAATCCACCAGGAGATTCCGCTCCGCCAGTTCCTTTTTTGTTCCCGTGCCGATGGCTGCGATGCAAAGGCTGGCCAGTCGCCTCACGTCTTTTCCCGCGTCCCGCATCACGTCGAAGAAGACCCGCACGCCTGTGGGGCTGGTGAAGACGATCCAGTCGTAATGCTCCGCTTCATCCAGCGCCTGTACCAGCTGACTCTGATCTTCTCTGGCCCGGGTCTCGATGGAAGGAAGCTCCAGCACCTCCGCGCCGAGTCTTCGCAGCCCTGCCGCCATCCGGGAAATCATCCCCCTCGGCCGCGTCACGACCACCCGGCTTCCCGCCAGAGGCAGTTTCTCGTACCACGCGAAACGATCCGCCAGGCTGCAGACTCTGCCCACGATGATGATCGCCGGAGTCTCAATGCCCTGCCTTTGGACTTCCTCTTCAAGGGTTCCTACGGTCGCCACCACGCGCTTCTGCCCCGCCGTGGTTCCCTGCTGCAGGACCGCCGCCGGCATTTCCGGGTCCATGCCCGCCTGAAGGAGCTCGCCGCAGATGTAACCGAGCCTTGCGATCCCCATCAGAAACACCAGAGTCCCCTTCGTACGGACCAGTGCCTCGAAGTCGATGTCCTCATCGCCGCCCTTTTTCTTATGCCCGGTGATGATGTGCAGGGACGAGGTGTAGTCCCGGTGGGTGACCGGAATGCCGTTGTACGCCGGCACCGCGATGGGCGAGGTGATGCCCGGAACGATCTCGTACGGAATGCCTTCCTCCGCGAGAAGTTCCAGCTCCTCTCCTCCTCTGCCGAAGAGGAATGGGTCACCGCCCTTGAGACGGACGACGTTCTTCCCCTTCCTGGCCTCCTCCAGCAAAAGCCGGTCGATCTGCTCCTGCGGCATCGTGTGGTTTCCGGCGCGCTTGCCGACGCTGATGCTCTCCACATCCCTTGGGAACAGGGAGAACAGGCTGTCGCCGATCAGCGCGTCGTAGATGATGATGTCCGCCTTTGCGATCGTTTCTGCCGCCTTGACCGTAAGCAGTCCCGGATCTCCCGGACCTGCGCCTACCAGCCAAACCTTTCCTGTACTCATTCGTAACGCCCTTTCATCTTTTTCGCGAGTTCGAT
>CACXCQ010000294.1 GCA_902766185.1 uncultured Eubacteriales bacterium | reverse complement strand
TTGAAAACAAAGTGCCTTTGGTTACGTTCAGGATCAACAGATCCTTGGCTGTGAGCATGATTGAATGTAAATGGCAGCGATTACTAATTGCATTCACGTATTTTGGCCCGCGCAAAGGCAGGGAAGAACGTTTCTGCCGGCCTTGGCATGATCAATGAGGGCTTAGAACTCTGTGGATCAGAATGTCGTGTAACCAACGGGTGCTTAATTTCAATGCTTGCAGCGGTTTTTGGTTACATTTCACGGGCAAAAACGTCCTTGACCAGCCAGGGGATTGTGATTCTCACGGAGATGCGGTAAAATCACATCGACACACGAGAATCACCAGCCAACAAAGGACATGAACCAGCCAACACAGGACATGAGGATGAAATCAGAAAAAACGATTACCATTTTCCGCGCCAGCCCCCGGAGGAACGGAAACACAAACTCGCTCACCGATGTGGTCGCGCAACGGATCGCTGAAAACGCGCCGGCTGTTAACATCCGCGAGTTCGACCTCAGCGAGATGACCATCCGGCCGTGCACCGCTTGCCGTCAGTGCCAGAAGGATTGGACGACAGTAAGCTGCCCGCGGTGGAACGGTGACCTGACGGATGCCAGCGATGACATGCCGCAGATATTCGAGGCGGTCACGGAGAGCGACCTGCTGATCCTGGCGACGCCGGTCTACTCCTGGTACTGCACGCCGCCCATGAAAGCCATGCTGGATCGGTTGGTGTACGCCATGAACATGTACTACGGCGAGAAGCGGGGACCGTCCCTGTGGGAAGGGAAAAAACTGGCTTTGATCACCACCTGCGGCTATCCCCCGGAGAAGGGGGCGGATCTGCTGGAGGAGGGGATCCGGCGGTACTGCAAACACTCGAAGTTGCAGTATCTGGGCATGCTCTGCTGCCGGCATATGGGCTACGGCGTCCCCTTCATGGACGAAGAGAAGCAAAAGCAGGCCGAGGACTTCGCGGATCGACTGACCGCGCAGCTGCCCGGCTGACCCACCCGGCTGACCTGCCCGGCTGAACGAGCAGGTTATCTGCGAACCATCAAACAAATTAACAGACAAGGAGAGACTGCCATGGGAAAAGTATTCACATCCATCGATCAGCTGATCGGCGCGACCCCGCTGATGGAACTGACGCGCATCGAGAAGAAGGAAGGGCTGCAGGCAAGAATATTTGCCAAGCTGGAGTTTTTTAATCCGGCGGGATCGGTGAAGGACCGGATCGCAAGGTCCATCATCGATGACGCGGAAAGCACCGGCAGACTTGCCCCCGGCGGGACCATCATCGAGCCCACATCGGGAAACACTGGCATCGGCCTCGCCTGCATTGCGGCAGCCAGAGGATACCGGGCCATCATCGTCATGCCGGATTCCATGTCCGTGGAACGCCAGCTTTTGATGAAGGCCTATGGAGCGGAGCTGGTGCTGACGCCCGGAGAGCAGGGCATGGCAGGCGCCATCGCAAAGGCAGAGGAGATCGAGAAGGAGACCCCGGGCAGCATCATCGCCGGGCAGTTCGACAACCCGGCCAACCCCAAAGCTCACCGGGAGACCACCGGACCGGAGATCTGGGAGGACCTGGATGGGCAGGTGGATCTGTTCGTGGCCGGCGTCGGTTCCGGTGGGACCCTGACCGGAACGGGAGAATATCTGAAGTCGAAGAACCCGGACGTGAAGATCGTTGCCGTGGAGCCCTCGGATTCGCCGCTGCTTTCCGAAGGCAAGGCCGGCCCGCACCCGCTGCAGGGCATCGGAGCCAATTTCATCCCCAAGGTACTGAACCAGGACGTCTACGATGAGATCATCACCGTTGGCGGAGACGAAGCCTACGAAACGGCCAGGGCACTGGGCTGCGACGAAGGCGTGCTGACGGGCATCACCGCCGGCGCCAACCTCTGGGCAGGGATCCAGCTGGCGAAGCGCCCCGAAAACAAGGGAAAGAACATCGTCGTCATCCTCCCGGACACCGGGGAGCGGTATCTCTCGACACCGGGATTCATCGGGTGATTGCGGGTGTTGACATCCCGAGGGGAAAATGTTAGCATAATTCGTGACAACAGAGAAATAACCAAAGCGAGGCAATTTCGGAAGCCGGTGAGAATCCGGCACTGTGTCTCAGCAACCGTGATATCTACGAACGGACGATAGGCCACTGGGGAATCCCCTGGGAAGGTGTCCAAGTAGGCTTGATGATTCAGTCGGTAGACCTGCCAGTCGCTTTGATCGAGTCAGTCTTCTGAGGTGAGGCGGCGTCGTTTTTGTTTCGTGCAAAGACTGGATATGCGCGCGCACCGGAAGGTGACGCGCGTTTTTTAATCAAGCCTTTTCATCCGCAGATGCAGTCTGCGCCAGTGTACCCGTGCACTGCCCTGCATCTGCTTTCCTTTTATGGAATATCTTGACGCGCATTGTCACAAAACGATACAATAATATGATAGCAATCAATCGCCGGCATCGAACGGAAACAGGTGACATGGCATTCGAATATTACACCAGAAGTGGAACAAAAATGCTGCGCTGCGGCTATACGACGGGGACCTGCGCGGCACTGGCCGCGGCGGCGGCCACACGCATCCTGCTCACCGGGAAAGCCCCGGAATCGGTCTGCCTGATGACGGGCAAGGGCATCCCGGTTGAGGTGGAGGTGGAACACTGGGGCATGGAGCCTGCCGGCGCGATCAGTGGCGGGTTCGCGCCGAACGACGCTGCGAGCAGCGAATCCGGTTTTGTCGGCGCATGGGCGGCGATCCCCAAGGATGCGGGAGATGACGCGGACGTGACGGACGGACTTTTGATCCGGGCGGACGTCATGTGGGCGGACGCCGGCGCTGATTCCGTACAGCGACCGGCGCCAGGCAGTATCCTCATCGACGGCGGCCGGGGCGTGGGCAGGGTGACGAAGCCCGGTCTGGATCAGCCCGTGGGAAACGCGGCCATCAATTCCGGCCCCCGCCGGATGATCGAGGAGGCGGTCCGCCAGGTCTGCGCTGAACTGGGGCACCGCCTGCCGGACAGCGCAGCGCCGGAGAAGCCGGACAGCGCCGCACCGGAGAAGCCGGACAGCGCCGCACCGGAACAGCCGGCAGGTCCGTCAGCGAGTACACCGGTCGGCCAGGAGCAAAGCCCGGAACAG
>CACXCQ010000293.1 GCA_902766185.1 uncultured Eubacteriales bacterium | reverse complement strand
TGGCAGACACCTCCCCGAAGGACTGGAGGATGCTGTTCTCCGTCTGCTGCCGCCGCCGGTCGCTTGCGGACAGCCGGTCTTTGAGTTTGAACTCCATGTTCCGGTAGCCGTCGGTCATGAAGATGGTCCGCAGGATCTCCGTCCGCTGCTCCGTCTTCGCCGAAAGCAGGTCACGAAATTCCCCCTGGGCGATCATGGAGATCTGCTTGAACTGCTTTTCATCGATGTGGAGGAGATTCTGCACCGCCTCTTCCACGGGCTTCAGACCCTCCACCGGCTCCTTGTCCTCCTCGTAGAAGCTGGCCCTTTCCGGCTGGGTGACCGTGCCGTCCCCCCGCTTCTTCTTCCGCTCGTAGGCGGGACTCCGCTTCACGTGATACTCTTTCCCCTGATGGGAAAACCAGAAGTCCACGTAGCTTTCGCACTCCGGCCCGGCGTACTCGCTGCGCAGGTTCTTCGTGTCCCGGTATCTTCCGCTGACGGACCCGTAGAGGGCGAAGCAGATGGCGTCGAAGATCATGGTCTTGCCCGATCCCGTGTCTCCGGAAATCAAAAACAGACCCTGCTCGCTGAACTGGTCGAACCGTATCTCGGGGATCTCTCCCGCGTATGGCCCGAAGGCGCTGATCTTCAGTTTAATCGGCTTCATGGACAACACCTGCCTCTCCGGCCACCTCCATCATGATGGCCAGCTCCTCTTCGCTGATCTCCGTCCCGTACATTTTGCCGTAAAAGTCGGAAATGAGTTCCTCAAATGTCATGTCGCCGGTGAAGTCCTCCACATCGATGCTCTCGATCTCCCGGGTGTGGGAGTTCTGGTAGTCGATCTTCACCGTGTTCGGATAGTACTGCCGCAGAATGCTCATGGCGTCCGTGATGATCTCCTCGTCGGTCAGGGTGACGTAGATGAAATCCTCCGGATCCACGATGTTTTCCGGGCGCAAAAGCTGGTCGAGCCGCCCTTTGATGTGCCGCAGATCCCTCCGCGGCTTCAGAGGCAGAAGTTCGGTATCTACCGCGCCCTTCTCCCCCATCTCGATGATCGGAGCGGACTTATCGTCGCCGGCTTCGCTCAGGGAATACTTGAGCAGGGATCCGCTGTAGCGGACCGTCTCCCGGCCGACGCTCTGAGGGGAATGCAGATGGCCCAGGGCCACGTAGTCAAAATCGCTGAAGATGCCGCTGCTGATGATCTCCACCGTTCCCACGTGCTGCACGGCAGTTCCTTCCGAGCCCCCGAACTTCGGAGGGATGTCACCGGAAACGAACTGGTGCGCGACGAGAACGTTCCGCTGCGCGGGATCGATCTCCGAATGGGCGATCACCGTCCTGACCGCGTCCTCGTAGCTGTCGATGCGCTCCTCCGGATAGAAATGCCTCACCTGAGAGGCCTTGATGAAGGGAAGCAGATAGATATTGACCGGCCCGTGCTCGTCCTGCAGGGCGATCTTCGCCGCCTTTCCGTCGAACTTCGTCACCACGTGGATCCCCCGGCCGGCGAAAAACTTCCCGCCGTAACCGAGGCGCTCCTCGGAATCGTGGTTGCCGCTGATCATGAAGGCTTTGACCCCCATGTCCGCAAGATCGCTCAACAATCCGTCCAGCAGTTCAACGGCAGCTTCCGCGGGGATGCTTCGGTCAAAAACATCCCCGGCGATCAGCACCGCGTCCACGGACTTCTCTTTTATCGCGCTGCGGATCTGCTCCAGAATATACTTCTGATCATCGATCAGGTTGTAGTCGCCCAGGGTCTTTCCCAGGTGCAGGTCGGCCAGGTGCAGGAATATCATTTCAGGTTCTCCGGATTCAGTCCTTCGAGCTCGGGCAGCACGAAAATGCCGTCCTCTCTGATCAGCACGTCGTCGAACCAGATCTTGCCGCCGCCGTATTCCTGCCTTTGGATCATGACCAGATCCCAGTGGTTGGCGGACTTGTTTCCGTTGGGCGCGTCCTCGTAGCACATGCCCGGCGTCAGGTGGAAGGAGCCGCAGATCTTCTCGTCGAACAGGGTGTCCTTCATGGGATGGAGGATGTACGGGTTGACGCCGATAGCGAACTCGCCGAAGTATCTTGCTCCCTCATCCACGTTCAGCAGGTCGTTGATGCGCTCATCGTCGTTGGAGCTCGCCTTGACGATCTTGCCGTCCTTCACCTCGAACACGATGTTCTCGTAGGTGAAGCCCTGCTCCTCGGATGGGGTATTGTAGGAAATGATCCCGTTCATGGACTCCCTCACCGGCGCCGTATAGACCTCGCCGTCGGGAATGTTCATCCGGCCGTCGCACTTCACCGCGCCGATGCCTTTGATGGAGAATGTCAGGTCCGTTCCGGGTCCTTCGATATGCACCTTGTCGGTTCTGTTCATGAGGTCCACCAGCGGATCCATGGCTTTGCTCATCTTCCGGTAGTCCAGGGTGCACACGTCGAAATAGAAGTCCTCGAACTTCTCCAGGCTGCTGTTGGCCAGCTGGGCCATGGAATAGTTCGGGTATCTCAGGACCACCCACTTGGTCTCGTTCACCCGGTAGTCCAGCGTCGGCCGGGTCAGCTTGTTGTACAGGTTCATCTTCTCCGAAGGCACGTCGGACAGCTCCGCCGTATTGTTTCCGCCCCGGACGGCGATGTACGCCTGCATACCCTTCATCCGGGCAAGGTCGATCTCGTCCTTGAACTTGATCTGCTCCTCCGTGCAGCCCAGCATGATCTCCCGGAGGATCTGCCGGTCGCGGATCTCATAGTGAGGAATTCCTCCCTTGGCGTATACGTTCTTGATCAGCTGACGGACCAGATTCTTGCATTCCGCCCCTTCGAAATCGATGAGGACATTGTCCCCCGGCTGGATGTCACAGGAATAGTCGATCAGTAAATCTGCCAGTTCTTTGATTCTCGGGTCCATTTTCATTTTTCCTTTCTTGTATCGTTATGCTGTTATTCTACCATACTCCGCGATCTGGCGGTCCATGACCTGGCGGACATCTTCGCCCGCCTGCCAGGCTCTGGTCCATTCCACCACCTTCTCAACGGCGGTCTCCAGATCCCAGCGGGGCCTCCACCCGAAGGTGTCGTTCAGTTTCGTGCAGTCGAGCCGCAGGAAATGCGCCTCATGAGGCCCGCCGTCGTGCTGGTTCTCCCAGGTCAGATCTCCGCCCCAGTGCTTCACGAACAGATCCGCCAGTGCGCCCGTCTGGAAATAGCCGCACTCGTCCGGGCCCACGTTGTACCAGGACTGGTACTTCGGATCTTCGTACTGCTTCGCGGCGATCATCAGATACACAAAGGCAGGCTCGAGCACGTGCTGGTAGGGACGGGTGGAGAAGGGATTCCGGAGAATGATCTTTTCCCCCTTGATCGCTGCACGGACGCAGTCCGGAATAATCCTGTCTTTGGCGAAGTCCCCGCCGCCGATGGCGTTTCCCGCCCGGGCAGTGGACACCGCCGTCCTTCCGTCGAGGAAAGAGGACAAGTAGGAATGGGTCACCAGCTCAGCGCAGGACTTCGAATTGCTGTAGGGATCGTATCCGTCGAGGGGATCAGTCTCCTGGTATCCCCGGTCCCATTCCCTGTTCTCGTAGATCTTGTCCGTGGTCACGTTCAGGAAGGATTTCACCGACTCCGTCTGCCTGACTGCTTCGCAGACGTTCACGGTTCCCATGACGTTGGTGCTGAAGGTCCCCACCGGGTCCTCGTAGCTGTCCCGCACGATGGGCTGGGCGGCCATGTGGATCACGATCTGGGGCTGATGCGTCCGGAATACCTCCAGCAGATGCTCCAGATCCCGCACATCCCCATCGATGTGGGTGATCTGCTCCCGCACGCCGCAGAGATCGAACAGCCTCGGCTCCGGCCGCGAGCAGGAAGAATACCCGATGACCTCCGC
>CACXCQ010000292.1 GCA_902766185.1 uncultured Eubacteriales bacterium | reverse complement strand
GTAGGTATCATTCACGCGGGCGCGGATGTAGGCGAGGACCTTCTGGTAGTAGTCTTCGTAGATCTCCTGAAACAGTTTTTCAGACTGGGTGCTCATGCTGCTGTCTCCGTTGTCGTCTCTCTGCTATCCATTGTATCAGCCAGCACCCGAAACGGCAACACGCTACGGAGTAAATTCCGTCCGGACGATCCCGCGGGCGGCGCAGATGTGTTACAATAACAGCAAAGGCAGGGCGGCCATTTAAGGCCGCGTCGACGCGGAAAGGAGCGACTTTACGATGAAAGCACAAAGAATCATTTTATCTTTCGCATTGATCCTGATGATGGCGGCAATGATGGCGCTGATCTGCGGCTGCGGATCTTCCGGCGGTGACGGCGGTGACAGCGGCGCCGCGACGCAGGCGGAGGCCGACGGCGGAGATGCCGGCGCCGATGCCCTGAAGGAGTTCAGCGATAAGCCCTGGGTCTTCGACGCGGACTATGACATCCCTGCGGAGGTCGACAGCTACACATCCTTCAATGAACTGTATCAGGTCTCCGATCTGGTCGTTCCGTACATCAACATCGACTCTCCGGACGCCAGGGCGGCCAACGAGGAGCTCTACGGCCTCTACGGGGAGCTGATCGACAGCTTCAACGAGTGCGCGCGCATGTCCGATGAGTACGGGAACAGCGGCTATTCCGTGTCCGATTACGATGCGTACGTTCTGGATGATGCGGTGTCCGTTCTGGTCACGCAAACGTCAGGCGGAACGGATGTGCCTTCCCACGACTACTATGCCTACTCCTTCAGCCGGGATGACGGGCACCTTCTGAACTATGAGGAGGCCTGCGCGATCGCGGGGACCACGGTTGAGGAAGCCGGCGAGACCGTAAAGGAAAACATCCGAGAATCCACGCTCAAAGATTTCTCTGATGCGCCGGATATCGACAGCTATATCGAGCAAAGCATCGAAGAATATGAGTCCTCCGTCAGCGACGGGACCATCAAATTCGTTCTTCACGATATGGGCCTTCTGGACGTGGTCGTAAAGAAGCATTTCCCGGCCGGCGGCGGATCAGCGAACGAGGTCATTCCGGCACGGTAGCGGCACAACAAAACCCCGCGGCGCGGGGTTTTTTATTTGCGGAAAACCGCATTATTCCTCATCCACGTACTCGATGCTGTACAGGTAGAACCTTCCCTTGTCGTTCGGGCGCAGGGTGGCGTGATAGTACGTGGTGTGCGCTGCGTCCGGACCGTAGGATTCCACCGTGTGATAATCCAGGCCGATCTCTTCTTCGGAGGAACCGACAGAGGTGGTTCTGCTGCTCTGCTCCCATCCGATACCCTGCGCGATCCAAAGCTCGTTGCCCTCGGTGAAGGCGGTCCCGTTCAGGTACGTGGAGTCCGGTTCGTACTGGAACATGGTGAAGAAGGAGAGCAGCCGGTTCACCTCATCCATCGGAAACACCGCGTATGACCGGTTATCCCTGTCCTCTGTCCGGATCGGATCCAGGATGCGGGCGATCACCACAGAGCTTTCTTCCGCTGCCGCGTTGAGTTCCATCTGCCCGATCTTTTTCTTATCCTTCGCGTCGGTGTACGCGGTCACCACATCCAGAACGTTATCCATCTCATACTGGGACAGTCCGCCTACGGTAACGGCGGAGAAATCGTATTCGTCCGGGTCGTAGTAGTCTTCGGGTATATCCGCCGCTGCGTTGACCGGGGCCTCTGTCTGTGCCTGGGTCTGGGCTTCGCCATCCGTTCCCGCAGAATCATCTCCCGTCTTTTGTCCCACCATCACACCGATCCCCGCCGCAAGGAGGACTGCCGCGACGATGCCTGCGATCAGCGCCTTCTTTTTTCCGGAAGGCGCTCTGTCCTGCCCATCCTTTTCCGGCACCGGGCTGCCGCAGTTTTCGCAAAACCTGACCCCTTCTCTGAGTTCTTCTCCGCAGTGCGAACAATACATTACTTTCCCTCCGTAGCTTCAAGATTCTCGTCCAACTTCACGATCAGCGCGGTCACGTTGTCCCGGCCGCCGCTCTCCAGGGCAGCTTCCACCAGGGCGTCCGCTATCTTCTGCGCCGGCGATCCGGCCAGCCTTTGGATGATCTCCCGTATCTTCTCCTCCTGCAGCATGTCCGTCAGGCCGTCGCTGCACAGCAGGAAGATCTGGCCCGGTTGCGCGTCCATGTCGGTGACGATGTGCGGCTCCAGCAGAAACTCCTCCCGGGGCACGCCCAGATGCTGGGTCAGGACGGTGCCGCTGTGCATGGGCGCCTTCGTCCGGTCATCGCAGGAGAGCTGGTTCAGCCCGGATCCATCCTGCCGGTATATACGGCAATCCCCGAGGTTGCAGATCGACGCCCGGTCCTCATGCAGGACGAGCACAGCCGCCGCGGCTCCCATGCTGCTGACGCTGCGCTGCCGCATTTCCTCACAGATGATGTCGTTGGCGATGGTGATGTAATCCCCAAGCGCCTCCTCCAGCTCCGGACCACCGCAGGCCAGCTTGTCGTGCTCCGCGAACACCTCCAGCGTCTGCGTGGCCAGAAGGGACGCCACCTCGCCGTAGCTGGCGCCGCCCATGCCATCGAAGACGGCGAAGACGCGGTTTCCGGCGAAGAGGCTGTCTTCGTTCTGGGAGCGGATCTTTCCGGCGCTCGTTTTCCATCCGTAATCGATTCTCATATCGTTTCCTCGAAGCCTGCTGCCGCCTTTACTGTCCCATGATCGCGATGGGATCGATGACCAGCACGTCGTAATCATCCGGGTCCGAATCCTTCAGGCCGGGGTTGTAGAAGGCCTTTTTCATGTAGCATTTTTCGCCTTCGTCAACGGACTCATCGAGCTGGCCGCCGGCCCAGTATTCCGCCAGTCCCTTGTCCTTGTCCTTATTGATGGCCACCAGGTACGCGCCCTTATGGATCTCCCGGTCGCTTTTCCCGTTCAGCCGGAAGGCGTAGGTGTCGCTCTTCTCGCTACGGTCTTCCATGGTGCCGTGCTGCAGCTCGTACTCTGTATTGCCGTCCACATAACCGCTGCCGCCGTCCGGGATCTCGATCAGTTCCAGCTCCGTGTTGGGATGGTCATCCCAGTAATCGTTGGAGATTTTCGCCTTCGCGCACATGTATCCGGTCTTTCCGCCCTTGATGTAGCCGGAGGCCGTAAATACCTCGTTGTCCTTATCCAGGTTCCGGACCTTCCCGCCGTCGATGGTCATGCTGAACTTCACCTGTTTCAGCGGCTTGCTGCCCTTGTTCTTGATCTTCATCAGAACATCGACGCCGTTGTCCTCAAAGGACATGTTCGTCTGGTCCTCCAGGATCTCGTTGTCCTGCTGGTCGATCTGACTGAAGTTCACGTCGAAGTCTTTGATCTTCAGATCCTCCAGGGTCAGCTCTGTGTTTGCTGCTCCGCCGTTCTGCTGCTCCGCGCTGTCGCCGCCCCCTGTCCGGAGGTGCTGCTGGATCATGAATCCCGCGAAGCCGAAGACGATGACGATGGCCGCCGTCAGGGCGATGATCTTCCACCGCGGCTGGGGCGCTGCCTTTGGCGCGGGCGCAGGTTTCCTTCTCGTCTGTCCGCCGTCTCCGGCGGTGCGTCCCTGTCCTCCTGAGCGGCTCTGCCCTCCTGAACGGCCGTCGTGTCCGGTGTCCGGAACGGTGCGGTTCAGGTCTTCCGTCGCCGTTTTCTCCTGATGAGGCGTGCTGCCCCTCTGATACCAAGGGACATCTTCCGGCTCCGGATCGGTGGTCTGGCCGGAACGGGGCACCTCCCGCGATGCGCCGTCGGCTGCGGCCTTTCCCTGAAGTCCCACATCCGTCAGCAGCTCCGTGCGGTCTTCAAGATCCTCGCGCGTCTCCTTCTCCGCTTCGGTCTCCGCCATCGCGGTGATCTTATCCAGCTCTCCGCGCTGAAGCGCGATCAGGTCCTTGCGCATCTCCGCCGCCGTTTCATAGCGGTCCTCCGGCCGGTAGGCGCAGGCCTTCAGGATGATCCTGCTCATGATCTGGCTGGCCTTGGCCGGTTTCGGAAGCGGATCGCCGAAGAGTCTCCGCTGCCGGGCGTCTTCCTTCATGGACGCGGTGATCGGCTGCGGCGGCGCCGGAAGGAACGGCGCACGGTTGTAGTTCAGCATGTGGTACATGACGACGCCGAGAGAGTAGATATCTGCCTTTGCGCCGTAGCTCTTCCCCTGGTACACTTCGGGTGCCATGTAGGCGAAGGTGCCCTTCTTCGACAGCTCCGATGTGGCGTTTTCGATGGTCCGAGCGATGCCGAAGTCCCCCAGCTTGTAGTCTCCCGTATCGGAGATGAAGATGTTGGCGGGCTTGATGTCCCGGTGGATGATGTTCTTCTTCTGGCAGATGATCAGCGCCTGGCAGAGATCCGCTCCCAGCTTCAGCACGTCCTTCTCCGTCATCTCCTTCTCCAGGAGAGTATCGATCAGCGGCGTGAGCTTCTCCATGCGGATCAGAACATCGTAGCCGATCCCGTCGTCGTGGGGGATCACGGTGTGGTCCTCATAGCTGACGATGTTGGTGTTGCCCCGTAGTTCGAACATGATGGCGTTCTCCTCCACGATGGAGGCCATCAGATCGTCGTAGTAGGAGGAGACCGAGGACATATCCGTGCCCTCCGTCAGCATCATCTTCACGTCCTCCTCGCTCTGGGGGATGGAGATGACCTTCAGCACCGAACGGTATGTGCGGCCGAATTCCTCCCGCTGGATCTCAAAAACCTGGCCGAAGCTTCCCGCTCCGATGAAGTCCACGATATGCCATGCCCCGAACAAGGGCTCTTTTTTTTCCAGTTCTTTTCTCTTCGCTGCGCTGTCCATTCGCTAACCCCTCTTCTCTTTTTTTGTTTTGCCTTGTGCCAGCCTTTGCGCGATCCGAAACTCCGGCAGGTAGGCCGCCAGAACGGTGATGATCACCGCCACGCAGATCGCGCCGATGACGTAAAACGCCGGAAGCTCCCGCATCAGCAGAAGCCTGACGCCGATCACCGACATCACCACATCGATGATCAGCGGGTGCCAGATGAAGATCGCCATGGACCGCTTGCCGACCCACGTGTAGATCCTCTCTTTTTCGCTGACCAAGATCACCATCACGGCGATCAGCAGCGCCCAGAAAGCATAGCAGGCCAGCCGTAAGATCACGCCTTCCATGCCCATATCCATATCCTGATACTCGTATTTTCCCTTGAACATCCGCAGCAGCCGGACCGAGTCCTTCAGGACGAACATGCAGTAATAGAACCAGCCCGCCAGGATCAGCAGCGCCGCGATCCGCAGCACCGCGCGCTTCCCCGCTTCGAGCCGCTTCATGCTCAGCCGCTCCGGATCCAGATAGAATCCCGCCAGAAATACGGGGTAAAATACGCATATCCGCATGGAGGCGAAGTGGTCGCCGAAGTGGGTGTCCAGTCCGGCCAGGCATCCGATCAGCAGCGCCGCCGCCAGAATGCAGTTCCGGTCGTATCGCTGCAGGATCATGGTGGCCGTCAGGAACACGGCCAAAGCCAGGGCAAACCAGGCCGGGCCGCTCTCCCACAGGAAGTGGAAGGTGAAGGACCCGTCTGCCAGCCAGCTGCCCACCGCCTCCAGGAATTTCATGATGATGTAGATCAGCAGATAGTTGATGATGAGCTCGTGGCGATGCTCCCGCACCGCGTGCTTCGAAAACAGTCCCGCCACGAACATGAACACCGGCATATGAAAAGAGTAGATGAACAGGTACAGGGCAGATGCCTGCATGCTGGTGCCGGTGAACTCGTACAGAACGTGCCCCGTCACCACGCAAAGGATCATCCAGAATTTCAGGTTATCCCATTTTGCGATTCTTCTCTCTCCCATATTCTTCTCCGTCTTTACTGCTGTTCGTCCTGCTGTGCATCCAGCAAATCGTAGGCCTGGGGAACCTCTCTGTCTCTGTATTTCAGCGCGCAGATCCGCACGCCGCCATCCGGATACGTT
This sequence comes from uncultured Eubacteriales bacterium, assembly GCA_902766185.1. Classification (GTDB taxonomy): domain Bacteria; phylum Bacillota; class Clostridia; order Peptostreptococcales; family Anaerovoracaceae; genus Lentihominibacter. The sequence continues at coordinate 3,804 of CACXCQ010000292.1, read as the reverse complement.
CTCCCCGCGTGGCCGGTGGCGTTGATCAGATAGCCGCCCCCGAGATAGATGCCCACGTGGCCGTAGCCGTCGTTCACGTCATAGTAGATGATGTCTCCTGTCCGGGCGTCGGAAACCGGGATCGCCGTCCCCTCCGCGATCATCTCGTTGCAGGTCTCCGGGATGTCCCTTCCGTTGCGCGCATAGATCTGCTCCACGAAGTGGGAGCAGTCGATGCCGCTGTTCAGGGAGTCTCCGTACCGCTTGAAGCGAAGGCCCAGATACTGCACCGCGTCTCGGGCGATCTCCATGCGAAGCGGGTCCTGGTCGGAGACGGTCAGGGTCTTCAGCAGAACGCTCTGGCTCTGCACATATCCCGTGGACCCGTCGGAAAGCTCTACGCTGATCCATCCTTCCGGCGCTTCCTCCTCCGCCTGCAGCATGCAGCAGTTGTACTGCAGGGTGCCCGCCTGCTCAGCGGTCTCGTCCGGGGCGGAGTACACCGGGTTTCCGATGTCGTTTTCCAAAGAGCCCGCCTGTCCCACCACAAGCTGGAGGATCAGCGCGCCGTCCTCCGGGGTCTGCTCTCCGGCGGCCTGCGACTCCGTTTTATTCGGGGTCGCCGCCTCCTGGGGACTGTCCACCCAGAACAGTATCCCCAGCGCCAGAATGCAGGGTATTAATATGATCAGCGGTGTTGCTTTCATGTTATCTTCCTCTTGCCCGGGCTCCTGTCCGCGCGCCTGCCGCGCCTAGCGGCCGTCCTTCGCCACGCTGCGCAGCACGATGGTGCTGATCACGATGCAGACGGCGGCCATCACCAGCAGCACGACCCAGTCCTGGGTCAGGGTGTGAGGATCCCAGATGAACATCCCCTTGTCCTTCTCGCTCTGCGATGGGTGCAGATCGCTGTCGATGTTTCCGATGTTGGCGATGGTGCAAAGGCAGTCCACCGACCATTTGCTGACGGTCAGATCGGCGATCCTCTCGCTGATCCCCTTCAGTTCAAAAAGTATTCCGGAGAACAGCAGCTGAACGATCAGCAGGAATGGCGCCACCACCATGGCCTTGTCCCCGGTCTTCACTATCGCGGACACGATGAGCCCCAGCGCCATGGACGCGATGATGGTGAGCCACACGGTGAGAATGATCTCGGTGGTGACCGCCCATCCTCCGAGGGTCTGGATCGAACCCGGGAACAGCACCTGCGGATCCCGGTCGCTCTTCATCATGTGCTGTGCCAAAAGCAGGAACGTCTCCGAAAGGAGGATCGCCTGGATCAGTCCGATCACGGCCTGCACGCCCACCTTGGATCCCATGTACACCGGCAGGCGCAGATTCGCCATGTATTCCCGCTTCAGGATGCTGCGCTCTTTGCAGATCTCCTGGATGGAATTGAACAACCCGATCCAGATGGCCGCGCAGCTCAGGGTGAACATCATGGACTTCGTGTCCGAATAGGCCAGCATCGCGATCGCCTTCGGGGGGTCTCCATCGTTCATGGCGACCGAGAACACGTCGAAGATGTGCTCTCCCGACACCACGAAGAGCAGCAGCCCGATCACGATCGGTTCCAGCAGGAGGATCAAAAGCTTCCTGCGGTCGTTGGTCATCAGCTCCGTGTACCGCTGCGTCAGGGTGGCGAACTGCTTCAGCGCGGACACCCTGGTCCTCTGGTACTTCGCCGGATCCGCCTGCGCGCCGCTTCCGGTGACCGACCGGCGGTTTCTCTGTCTGAACTTCCGCTCCCATTTTTCCGGGTCCGCGGCGATGATGTTATAGATCTCCGTCAGATCGTCGTTTTCAAAGAATCCCTTGGCCTCCTCCACGTTCCCCGCGAAGCAGACTCTGCCCCCGGGTCCCATGAAGATCACCTTATCGCAAAGGTGCAGGCTCTGGGTGGTATGGGTAACCATGACGATGGTCCTCTGCTGCTGCCGGCAAAGGTCCCGCATGGCGATCATCAGGTTCTTCTCCGTTCCCGGATCCAGCCCGGATGTGGGCTCGTCCAGGAAGAACAGCTTCGGGTCCGCCAGCAGTTCCACGGCGATGCTCGCCCGTTTCTTCTGCCCGCCGGACAGCTTCCGGATCAGGGTGTTCTGGTGCTCCTGCAGATCCAGTGTCTGCAGAACTTCATCGATGTGTTCCTCGATCTCGTCCTTCGTCGCGTCTGCCGGCATCCGCAGCTTTGCGGTATACTGGAGCATCCGGCGCAAAGTCAGGTTCTCGTAGATGATGTCCTCCTGAGGAACATAGCCGATGATGCCCTTGATCTGCTGGAAGTTCTCCTTCAGGCTGATGTTGTTATAAAAAACTTCTCCGGTATAGTTCAGGTCGAAGCCGTTCAGCACGTTCATGATGGTGGACTTGCCGGCGCCGCTTCCGCCGATGATGGCCACGAACTCGTTGGCCTTGATCTCCACGTCGGCGTTGCGGAGGATCTGTTTCCTGCCTTTGCCGCTGCCCACGATCTTGTTGATGTTGCGGGCGGTGATGCCGATGCCGCTGAGCCTGTTTTTGTAGTATATGCTGTCCCCGGAGAAGATGAGCTGAAAACCGGATATCTGGATGATGTCCTTGTCGCAGAGCGTGCTCTGCTGGTTCAGTTTCTCTCCGTTGAGCAGGATCCCGTTCATGCTCCGGTTGTCCACGATGCTGAACCTGTCCCCCTGCCGCAGCACGGTGGCGTGGGTCCTGGACACGCTGGGGTGGGGAAGCACGATGTCGTTTCGGCTGTCCCGTCCGATGGTGATCCGTTCCTGTTTCAGGTCCCACCGGGTCAGGCGCTCGCCCTCCCGCATGTAGGAGAACCAGATCACCACCCGCCGGTTCGGATCCTGCAGGCTGCCGATGCGGATCACGGAGTTGTTGCTCAGCTCCACGATCTCCCCGGTCTCCTTCAGCTGGCGGGTCCTGGAGGACGTGGTCACGTAACTTCCGTTGGAGCTGTTCTCATCACAATAAAAATACCGGCCGTTATCTTCATAAATCGTCGCATGCCGGGATGATACGAACTTTTCCGGGATGATGATGTCGTTGTTGTCTGCCTTGCGGCCCAGCCGGATGGCGTTTCCGCCAAAGGCAGCGCACTCATATTCTCTCGGTTCGCCGGATCCGTCGATGACGATCAGGGTCGGACGCATCTGGCTTCCGGTCTGTTCTCTGTCAAAAGTGCTGATCATGTTTGCTGTGGTTTGCCTTATACTGTTCTGCTTGTGAATCGGTGTCCCTGTGTGATTCGGTGAAATTATTATACACTTTTTTTGGTGGTTTTCCCATAGGCTTGCGCTTTTCTTTCCCCTGCATCTGTGCTATTATTGTCGCACTATGGAGGTCATACGGTGAAAGCAGACACAAAACAAACGCTCCGGCTGTGCGCCGCCATATTCTGCGTGATCCTGTTCGGGGTCCTTCTTGGCCTGGTGGTGACCGAAAATGCCGCCGGCTTCGACGATCCGATCCGGCAGTTTTTCTATGCGCTGCGCGCAGATGGGCTGACGGCTGTGCTGGTGGTGATCACGAATATGGCAGACAAGTATTTCATCATCGCGCTATGCCTGCTTTTGCTGATCATCCCGAAGACCCGGCTTTCCTTCGGCGTGCCCCTGTCCGCCGGAGCCCTCGCCACCGTCATCCTGAACTCTGCCATCAAGCATCTCGTCTGCCGGCCCCGGCCGGATGAGGTCCTGCACCTGGTGGAGGAAGGCGGATTCTCCTTCCCCAGCGGCCACTCCATTTCCAGCATGTTTTTCTATGGGATGGCGATCTGGCTCGTCTGGCATTGCTTCGAGAGAACACTGGTCGCATCGGATGGGGCTGCGGCGG
>CACXCQ010000291.1 GCA_902766185.1 uncultured Eubacteriales bacterium | reverse complement strand
GCCAGCATCTTTCCGATGGCCACCTGCGCTCCCGTTGCCATCCAGATGGCCAGGCAGACCATCCAGTTGCACAGGATGCCAAGCATGAAGGCTTTGCCGAAGTCCAGGCCGCACTTGCCGATGGCGGTCTTGATGGTGATGGCGCCCAGAAGACCTTCTCCGTTTCCAAGCAGCCCGGTGTAGTTGACGAGCCATGCGATGAGCAGCGCTCCGACGAAATTCCCGATGTAGACGATGAGCCAGTTGCGCAGTATGGGGCCGATGCCGAACCGCTTGTCGAACAGGCCCGTCACCATCAGGCAGTTGCCGGTGAACAGCTCCGCTCCGCAGAGCACCACCAGCATCAGGCCCACGGGGAAGATGGCTCCCGCCACCACCTTGCCGAGCCCGAACGTGGCCGGATCCGACACCAGGTTAAAGGATCCCACGGTAGAGGCGTAGGCGCCGAAGGCGATGTAGCTCCCCGCGAGAATACCCAGCAGAAAAAGCTTCCACAGCGGCGCGGTGGCTTTGAATTCTCCGGAAGCGGAGACCTTGTCCAGTATTTCCTTCGTCGTAAGCGTGTTCATGAAACTTTCCTCCTGCTATTCTGCTTCCTGTTCGGATCCTCTCGTGTAGATCGAGAATCCGTCAAATGTATAGATGTTCGGCTGCTTTCCTTCTTCGCCGAAGTCAAATCCCATTCCCGCGGGGGCGGAGTTCCCGCTCTCCCCGGCCGCCTCTCTGCGGCAGACCTCCGCGAAGGCCTCCGCGATCGTATGAAAGTCGTTTCTGCTCAGGACGGGGTCGTTGTGGGACACGCAGCATACCGCGTCCTGCGGAAGCGCCCTGTCCAGCCTTTGCATCTGCTCCGTGTAGCGCTGCAGATCGCTTGTCCCGAAAAGCTCGTTGTCAAAGTTGGCGAACATGGCGCCGAAGTAGGCCAGATCCCCGGTGAACAGGATGTGCTCGTTCTCATCGTACAGGCACAGATGATCCTGGCAGTGGCCGCCGGTGGCGATGACCCGGATATTCCTTCCCCCGAGGCGAAAAACGTGGCCGTCTTCGATGGGAACGATGTCGTACGGCGGCACCCGGTACTGCTCCGGCACAAACCCTGCAGGCGGCCCGAACTGGAAACACTCCTCCGCCAGCTCCCCGGCCACATCCTCGTAGTTCAGTCCTCTGGCGGCGATCCTCCTCGCGTAGTCGCAGTCCAGAACGTGCACCGAGGCGAACTGATGATTGCATCCGATGTGATCGAAGTGGGCGTGGGAGTTCACCGTCAGCACCGGACCCTGATACAGCTCCCTCACCAGCGGCTCGATAGGTACAATCCCCATGCCCGTATCCAAAAGCAGGGCAGCCTCTTCTCCGATGATCAGGAAGGCGTTCACCTCCTGCAGCTGCTGCGGCTCCGCGATGGCGTAGACCCGTCCCGGCAGACGGTACACCTGGTACCAGTCCCCGTGATTCTTCACGTCCACCTGCTCATATTTATCGTAATACGCTCTGGGGTAGTTCTCCAGCCAGCCCACCTTTGCCTCCGTTCCGTGCTTCTGCACTGGCTCTTATTATATCCTAATCCAGGACAGCTTTCCATCCTCAGTGCAGGATTATGTGATATAATGCAAAAGAATAATGCTCAGGAGGTGCGCAATGGGAGAAGCAAAGGAACCGGCAACACTTTATCTTTCGAAGAGAAAATCTCTGGGATGGTCCAGAGAATACGCAGCGGAACAGCTGGGGATCTCCGATGATAAGCTGGAACGTATCGAAAACGAAAAGCAGCTTCCGAACCCGCAGGATGTGCTGATCATGTCCGATGTCTATCAGGCGCCGGAGCTGTGCAATTACTACTGCAGCCGGGACTGCGAGATCGGCCGCCGCTACGTTCCTGAAGTCGCGGATTCGGAGCTTCCGGGGATCATTCTCAAGCTGATGGCATCGATCTATGAAGTCGAAAACGTGGAGAAACTCCTGGTGAAGATCACTGCCGATGATAAGATCGACGATTCCGAGGTGGACGATCTGGTCCTCGCCCAGTATCGCCTGGAACAGCTCTCCATCATGATCGAAGCGCTCCAGCTGTGTGTGGAGCGCAAGATCGACAAAGGGGAAATATCAAAACAGCTTTATGACGCGGCATACGGCGCCCTGGCGGAAAGGATCTGAAGCGTAAGCGCCTGCATGTCGCTTTAGGGCTCGCACATTCCGCACGGGTCGTACCCCTGCTTGATGAGATCGCCCCTCTTGGCCGTGACCGTTTCCTTGTTATGATCCGACATTCTGGCCACGCTGTCGCAGGACGGATAGTGGAACTTCATGGTATTCGTGTTGAGCACATACGTCCGCTCGAAGGCGTTCTGCTCCGCAACGGCTTCATCCGTCACCGTGACCGCCCCCGTCTTATAGTCTATCTCATTTCCCGGGCTCACGTTGAAGCAGAAGACGTTGAAGGACACGCCTTCTCCGTCATCCTCCACGGACTCCGCCTGCATATGCACTCCGGAGCAGACCATATTCTTGCCCTTAAAGACCGGTTCCACCAGATAGAGCACGTGGTTGCCGGTCTCTTCAATGTAGGTATGCACCTCGTTCTCGTACGGAAGCATGCCGTCCACGTTCATGTAATGCGTCCCGGTGACCAGGTTTTTCTCGTTGGCGTTCTCGCCGCAAAGCTGCCACCCGATGAGATGGCATCTCTCCCACCCCATTCCGGACCGCCATCCGGAAGGATGGACCGATGAAATGTCCTGCCTTTCCTCCGAAGGCGCCGGCTGCGTGTCCACAGACAGATTCGCAAAAGCCCCGGTGCACCTTCCCCGTTTATCCAGCTTGCCGTATTCCTCCCGGGAATCCGTGGTCTTCAGCGCATCGGCGAACATCGGCTGATTGCCGTTGATCTTCACGGAAGCCTCTCCATCGTATTCCGGAATCTCTATATCCGCGCCCGCAGCAAACAGCTCCGCGTCAGGCTCTGCGCTTTCCTGCGTTTGCGTCGTGGCCTCCGTCGTCGTCTCGACCGTCGCCTCCGTCGTCACCTGGGTCTGATCCTGCTCTTCCGCCTTCTCCTCGCTGCCGGCTCCGCATCCGCCCAGAACCAAAACCAGGGCCACCGCCAGGATGACCAGCAACATGTGTATCGTCGTCTGCGTTGTTCTTTTGTCGACCGTCCTCATTCTTGTCTGCACTCCTCGTAAGCTTCCGTTCTGCTTTCTTTGTGAACTTCCGCTCTTTCTCGCACCAATTACATTCTCCTCTATGTACTATCATACCAAGGACCGCACTCCGGTCAAGTCATATTTCCTGCCGGCATCCATCGAGTCACACCATGCTGCAAGTAATCCCAGCCACTGTCACGATTCCCCCTTGACAACGGTTCGGCCAGAGATGATAGTATAGGTTAGATAACAGCGAGGTGAACAAAATGCAAGTGATCAAGAAAGCAAAAGAGCGCACGCCGGAGGACAACCGTCAGCTGCGCAATACCGTTTCCGACATTATCGACAGCGTTTGCGAGAAGGGCGACGCCGCACTGCAGGACTACAGCCGGCGGTTCGATGGATTTCTTCGGGAAAGCTTCCGGGTCAGCCGGGAGGAGATCGATGCCGCTTACGCGCAGATGGCGCCGTCTGAGATCGAGGACCTCAAAGCGGCCCGCGGGAATATCGAAGCCTTTGCCCGGGCGCAGCTGGCCTCCGTGTCGGAGATCCGCAGCTTCAGCCCTCAGCCCGGAATCTTTCTGGGGCACCGGATCATCCCGGTGAATTCCTGCTGCTGCTACGTTCCCGGCGGAAGATATCCCCTTTTCTCCACAGCG
>CACXCQ010000290.1 GCA_902766185.1 uncultured Eubacteriales bacterium | reverse complement strand
CGGATCACCCTGATCCTGATGCACACGGGATTCTCCGTCTCCATGGCGACATTCATGTTCCACGGAGCGATACATTCGAACATACCACTTGAACTGGAGGAAGCCGCTCTCATCGACGGCTGCAGCAGATGGCAGACTTTCTGGAAGATCGTCTTCCCGCTGCTCAAACCCACCGTGGCCACTGTGGCGATCATCGACGCCATGGCCTTCTGGAACGACTACCTCCTGCCGAGCTTAGTCCTGGGAGACAAGAACCTGTACACGATCCCCATCGCGACACAGGCGTTCTACGGAACATACTCCACAGACATCGGCCTGGTCATGGCAGCGCTGCTGCTGGCTATGCTGCCCATCCTGATCCTGTACCTGTTCCTGCAGAAGCATATCGTTGCGGGTGTTACAGCAGGTGCTGTTAAGGGATAAGAGTAATGCAAAGGCTGGCCCCCCGAGGGCCGGCAGGGCCTCTGTACATTCCGGGTTCGTCCCGGCACGGAGCTGAGGGTATCTATGGATCGATTCTTTGACAACAACAATCCGGTGATGCGTTTCCTGTCCAGGGTCGTGGATCTGGCCATCGTCAACATCCTGACGGTGATCGCCATGATCCCGGTGATCACGGCAGGACCGGCGCTGGCAGCCCTGAACAATGTGCTGATCCATCTGGTCCGCAAAGATGAGACCTACGTCTGGAAGATGTACCGGCAGTCGCTGCGGCAGAACATGAAGCAGGGCATCCTGCTGGGTCTGCTCTTTCTGGCGGCGGGAGTCCTCATCGTTGGAGAACTGCTGGTGCTCAGAAGCATCGATTCCAGGGCGTCCACAGCGCTCATGATCATGATCACGGTCATCGGCGTGTGCGTATTCGTCATCGGGATCTACACCTTCGCTCTGCAGAGCCGGTTCGAAAACCCGGTGAAGATCACCCTGCGGAACGCGCTTGCCCTGGCTTTGGGAAATCCCCTGAGAAGCCTGGCCATGGTGCTCATCTGGGCGGTCTGGGCCGTCTTCCTGTGGTACATCCACGGGGTCGCGCTGTTGGTATATGTCATCTACGGGCTTTCGATCCCGGCAGGTGCCTGCACGCTGCTGTACGATCCGGTCTTCCGGGAACTGGAACCGGACGAGGAAGACGAAGAGGACGATGCAGAGGCAATTTGATCGAAATGATATAATTGAATACGAACACAGCAGCGCGGGAAAGCTTCCCGCCTGCGACCGGCCGGTATTCCATCTGACTCCGCCCATAGGGTGGATGAACGATCCCAACGGATTCAGCTGGTACGAAGGAAGATACCATCTGTTCTATCAGTACTATCCCTTCGACACATGCTGGGGACCGGTCAGCTGGGGCCACGCGGTCAGCCGGGATCTGCTCCGCTGGGAGCAGCTTCCGCCGGCACTGGTGCCGGATCAGGACTACGACTGCGGCGGATGCTTTTCGGGAACGGCAGTGCAGCTCGATGACGGAAGGCAGATGCTGATGTACACCGGCTACGTGCCGGTGCCGGGGGATCCGGAGCACAGGGGCGTGCAGTCCCAGTGCATCGCCTTCGGAGACGGCCTTGGCTACGAGAAGTACGAGGGCAACCCCGTGATCACGGACAGAGATCTTCCGCAGGGAGGAGATCGGTACGAGTTCCGGGACCCCAAGCTGAAGCGGGAAAAGGACGGGAGCTTCCGGGTGCTGGTGGCAAACCACAACCGGAGCCGTGGCGCCCAGATCCTGCAGTACGCCAGCGGGGACGGCCTTCACTGGAGCTTCGACCGGGTGCTGGCGCAGAACCGGACTCCGGGCGGGGCTGAGAAAGACCGCCTGGGCTGGATGTGGGAATGTCCCGATGACTTCCGGCTGAACGATCGGCGGATCCTGATCGCCAGCGCCATGGATGTGGACGCGGAGGACGCCGGGGCAGCCGGCATCAGCGCCTATCCCGACCGCAAGACCTGCTTTTGCATGATCGGCGAGGAGACCGCGGACGGCGGATTTCGGGAGATCGCCCATCATCCGCTGGACCAGGGGTTCGACTTCTACGCCGGGCAGAGCATGCAGGCGCCGGACGGAAGACGCATCCTCATCGGATGGATGCAGGATCCGGACACGGCGGAGCACCGCGGGATCGACTTCCCCGTCAACGGGCAGATGAGCCTTCCCAGACAGCTGGAGCTGAAGGAAGACCGACTGCTTCAGTGGCCGGTGGCTGAACTGGATCAGCGGCGAGCGGATCCGGTGATCCACAAGGGCCTGAGACTGGAGGGAGAACTGCCTGAGGGAATCCGGCTGGAGGGCGTCAGCGGACGGCTGGTGGATATGGAAGTGTCCATCCGGCCATGCGAAAAGGAGCCCTGCCGGAAGATCGGCATACGGTTCGCGGCCAGGGGGCAAGGCCCCGGGGCGGACAGCCTGTACACGGAGCTGACCTTTGAACCGGAAAGCGCGCAGGTGACGCTGGACCGGTCCCACGCAGGACCGGGACACACGGAGCGGACCCGGCGGCAGATCAAGGTCCGGCAGCGCGGCGGAAAGCTGGACATACGACTGGTTTTGGACCGGCTCAGCGCTGAGGTGTTCATCAACAATGGAGAACAGGTCATGTCGGCTGTGATCTACACCGACAGAACTGCAGAAGATATCATCTTTTTTACAGACGGTGTCGCGATGGTCGACATCGCGAAATACCGAATAAAGGAGAAATAAAACAATGGCAAGCTTATCATTAAAAGGAATTCAGAAGATCTATCCCAACGGTTACCACGCCGTTACGGATTTCAATCTGGAAGTCGAGGATAAGGAATTCATCATTTTCGTCGGACCCTCCGGCTGCGGAAAGTCCACGACCCTGCGTATGATCGCGGGCCTGGAGGACATCTCCGAAGGCGAATTCCTGATCGACGGCGTGAAGATGAACGACGTGGAGCCCAAGGACAGAGATATCGCGATGGTTTTCCAGAACTACGCGCTCTATCCCCACATGACAGTATACGACAACATGGCTTTCGCCCTGACCCTGCGCAAGGTCCCCAAGGATGAGATCGACCGCAAGGTCCGCGAAGCGGCCAAGATCCTGGACCTGGAGAAACTGCTCGATCGTAAGCCCAAGGCACTGTCCGGCGGACAGAGACAGCGTGTGGCCATGGGCCGTGCAATCGTCAGAAGCCCCAAGGTCTTCCTGATGGACGAGCCTCTGTCCAACCTGGACGCCAAGCTGAGAGTCCAGATGCGTACAGAGATCTCCAAGCTCCACGAGAGCCTGGGAACCACCATCATCTACGTAACCCATGACCAGACCGAGGCTATGACTCTGGGTACCAGAATCGTCGTCATGAAGGACGGTATCGTACAGCAGATCAATACGCCGGAGCACCTTTACAACAAGCCCTGCAACCTGTTCGTAGCAGGATTCATCGGTTCCCCGCAGATGAACTTCGTCGACGCGGAAGTCGGCCAGGACGGCGACAACGTCACCCTGACCGTCGGTGAGAACGTGCTGGTGGTGCCGGAAGATGAGAAGAAGGTTCTGATCGACGGCGGTTATGTCGGCAAGACCGTTGTTCTGGGCATCCGTCCGGAGAACATCTCCGACAATCCGGAGTTCCTGGAAAAGAATCAGGAGCACACCGTGAAGTCAAAGATCAAGGTCAGAGAAATGCTGGGCGCAGAGGTCTTCCTCTATTTCGACGTGGCAGGCGTACAGATGACTGCCAGAGTTGAGCCGGATTCCCCGCTGATGATCGGAGACGACGCAACCTTTGCATTCGATATGAGCAAGATCCACCTCTTCGACAAGGAGACGGAACTGAATCTGCTTCATCAGGAGTAAGACATAGCCGGTGAAAGGCCGGAGATATAGTTGAAACAGTGATAACTGAATTCGATTATGAAGAAGCGCTGAAGCTGGCGCGAAAAGAATACAAAAGAGCAACCAATGCGGGGGAATCCCCCTATCCTGCCCGTCTGGATGAGATCGTCTCATCCGGACAGCTGGCGGCAGGGCGTCCTGTGGGACTGGAGTCGATCCCCCTTGCATTGGTGATTGGAATGAGATCAGAGGGGCGGAAGAATGCGTTTGCGCGCAATTTCATGCCCCTTCTTGAAACCGGCTCGGAATTCGCGGTGAAGTGGAAGGCCCTGTGCCACGCCCACCTGACGGAAGGCATCCGCGACCCGATCCGGGCCTACGAATACAAAAACAGGTTTTACGTGGAGGAGGGCAACAAGCGGGTCAGCATCCTCAAGTACTTCGACGCGGACAGCATCGACGCCGAGGTGATCCGCATCCAGCCCGCAAAGGAAGACTTCACGGAGGACTACCGGGCATTCCTGCGCTTTCATGAGTGCAGCGGCCTGCGGACGGTGGAGTTTTCGGATCCGGCATCCTACGATCTTCTGCAAAGGCTGGCGGGGCTTGCCCCGGGTGAGGCCTGGCCGGAGGACCTGCGCCGGGACTTCGTGTCCGTGTATTACTGGTTCCACAGGGAGTACTCCGCTATGGGCGGGGACGGAAGTCTGCCCGGCGTCTGTGACGCGCTGCTGAAGTTCGTGCAGCTTTGCG
>CACXCQ010000289.1 GCA_902766185.1 uncultured Eubacteriales bacterium | reverse complement strand
GGAGGCGATCCCTCCGGAGAAGCACAGGAAGCACCAGAAGCCCCGGAACCAGAAGAAGCAGAAGAAGGCAGAGGCTAAGGAGGATCTTCGGGAGCTTTCCCGTCAGACGAGGGCTGACCGTCAGCAGTACATGATGGAGCAGCACCAGCTGCGGGTGGAGGAGCGGGAGAAATACCCCACAGGCAAACTCCGGAGAAAGGCTAAGCGCCTGCGCTGGAAACAGGAGAAGCAGAACCGGCGCCTCGAGCTGAAAAAGCGTTACCGGGATGCCCCCTGGCTCACCCGGGTCTGCAGGCTGTACCTGGTGAAGCCCCTCATCGCTCTGCTGATCATCGGCGGTCTGGCGGCAGTCGCGTATTCCCTCCTGCCGGGGTTCATCGGCACAGCGCTCGATGCCATCATGGAGGGAAGCAATAAACCGGTATCCCAGGAAGAGATCTACAAGCTGTCCCCCATCGATAAGGAGGGCGCGAAGCGGATCGATGCCGTTGCGCCGGTGGATAAGAACGACACCTGGACCATCTCGGTGTATATCGTCGGATCAAACCTGGAGGACATGGGCGTGAACGAGCTCTCTGCTGTGGTCCAGAGTCAGATCGCGGACACTGTGGCGCAGAAGACTGCGAGATCACAGAAGCAGACAGCGAAGCGGCTGAACGACTTCTCGGCAGAACTGACGGATAATGATCTGGAACTGCCGGCCTACCTCTACTATCCGAACAAGCCGGTGAAGGCGGAGGAAGAAGCGGAAGAAGATTCCGGTGATCCGGGTCCCGGAGCCGCATCCACGGATATCGAGGAGATGACGGCAGAGACCTGGTCGGACAACATCAGGATCGTGATCCAGACCGGAGGCGCTACGCGCTGGAGCAATACCGGTGTGAACCCCAACAGGACCCAGCGTTTCCTGTATCACAAAGGACATTTTGAAGAAGTATATAACCAGCCTTTGGAAGATATCACCGACCCGAAGAGCCTGACCTCCTTCCTGAACTTCTGCAAGGATGAGTACCCGGCGGATCACAACATGCTGGTCCTCTGGAATCACGGAGGCGCGTCCTTCGGATATGGACATGATTCGATCTACGGCGGCATGATGAGCCTCGCGGACATCCGGGAGGGCCTGGAGGGAGCCTATGAACCCAACCAGAAGGACCCGGCCTTTGATGTCATCGGATACGACGCCTGTCTCATGTCGTCTGTGGAGGTTGCTCACGCCATGAGCGGATTCGCCTCCTACTACGCGGTCAGCGAGGAGTCGGAGCCGGGAGAGGGATGGGATTATACCCCCTGGCTCAAGGCAATGACAAAGGATCCTACCATGAGTCCGGCGAAGGTCGCGCAGTCCATCGCCGACTCCTACATGGATTACTACATGACCCAGAACGTCAACACAGGCTGGCTCATGTCCAGCGATGTCACCTTTGCTGTTCTGGACGCGAAGAAAGCGGAGCAGCTGTACGACGCCTGGTGCGACCTGACGAAGAAACAGCTGGTGGATGCGACGAAGGACCGGGGCGTGCTGGCGGATATCGGCCGCTGCAGCGACAAGTCGGCGCATATGCCGGCATCCGCCTACAACCTGTACAACACCATCGATCTGGGCAACTACATCGATCTGATGGTAGATTCGTATCCGGCAGAAGCAAGCAAGGTCAAAAAACTGCTGGGTGAGACGGTGATGTACCACCGGGAGAACGGCGCCCTCAGCGAGACGCAGGGCATATCCGTATACATGCCGGGATCGGTCGAGAGCTATGGCGGCCTGATGATGTGCCTGGAGTACATCAATGATATCTGCGATGATCCGGCAACCCGCGCGCTGTACTACTACAAGATCGCCGGCTGCCTGACGGAGGATATGGAGGAGTATCTGGCAACGCTCACGGATGATAAGATGCCCGTGCTGAATCTGAAGCCCTTCGGAGATTTCGCAAAGGCAGATCTGAAGCTTACGGATACTGGTTTTGAGATTCCGATCGATAAGGATCTGCAGACAATGCTGCAATCCTATCTGGTCGAAACGGCCGTTTACGACAAGAAGACCGGAACGGTCCTGAACTACGGCAAGGACGAGCTGGCGCGTCTGGACGGAGAAGGGAACATGGACTGTGAATTCGACGGAACATGGATCTGCCTGGACGGCGTGCCTCTGGCGACCGAGGTGATCTCCACTACAGAATCCAGCGTGGAGTATCGCTCGAACATCCTCTATAACGGCAAGAACGCATACCTGTCCTTCGCCTGGGACAGAGACAAAGAGGAATTCACCATCAACGGCGTGAAGGGCGCGTATACGGAGTCGGTCGGTCTCTTTAACGAGCTTCTCGGGTCAGATCCGTACAACTACATGGTCAACACACGTATGACCACGGAGCTGAAGCCGGGCGACATCGTTGTTCCGATCTACGCAGTGGACCAGAGCGCAGAAGAGGCAAGCGAAGACCAGAAGCCGGATGGTCAGGGCGAGGAGATCAAGATCAAGAAACGCTCTGAGATCAAGTCGGAAGGACTTCCCTCCGGGTATTATCTGAACGCGGCAGTCATCAGCGACACCCGCGGTGATGTGTATTACTCGAAGGTGGTCGGAAACGATGTGTCCGGCGGCAAGGTCAAGAAGCGCGAGCTGGCGACCAGCTTTACGGGGAGAGACTATTAACGAACGTCCGGATCCGGGACATGACTAGCAAAGGAGAGCAACTATGATGAGAAAACTACTGACTGCAGTGATCCTGCTGATGGCGCTGTGCGTCGCGCCGGTCTTTGCCGCAGAGGATACGGCGAACGATACGGCTTCCGGTACGGCTTCCGGCCAGAACGAAGGATACTATATCGATGTCTACAGCGGGGATGAGCTGACGAAGATCCTGAAAAGAGATCCCGGCGCCAACGGACCGGTGACGGTTCGGCTGGGAGAGCCGCAAGGGCCGTATAATTCCCGGATCATCGTTCCGGAAAATGTGACGCTGGATCTGAACGGCCAGACCGTGACCGGTTATGTCACTCTGAGCGGAAGCGGCGCGTCCATCAAAAACGGCACCATGGACGGTGCCGGCATCCAGATCGCCGGACCAGACCCTGTCGGCAACATTTCCGGTCTCAGGATCGTGAACGCGCCCAGCACTGCCATCTACATCAATTCTGGATCCGTTGTCGGGAATATTTTCGATAACACCATCGAGGGCGGCGGAAGCTACGGCATCTATCTTCACGATCGTGCTGTCAGCGGAGATATCACGGGTAACACCATCAGAAATATGGCTGACCACGCCATCCGCCTCAGCGGCCAGTCAGGCAACACCGACCGCGGCTGCACAGCAGGGGATATCACCGACAACACCATCACCAACTGCAAGGGAAGCGGCATCAGCCTCTACTACGGCTCAGAATGCGGCGTCATCTCCCGCAACACCCTGACCAATATCGGCGGCGCCCACAATGATAAGGGCGACTACGGCATCATCGTCAGCGCGGGCGGCCCCTACGAGTCCTCCGCGAAGGAGATCACCCACAACAAACTCGACACCGTGACCTCCGCCGGCATCGTCGTCTTCTCCGGCCCGGACAAAGACACCACCGGAAAGTGGCAGGACAACGGACATATCAAGGGCGACATCGCCTACAACACGGTGAAGAACTGCCCCACCAAACGGATCGCCAACAGGACCAGGGCGGCCATCTACGTGGACAACCACGCCAGAGTATACGGCAGCATCCACCACAACACCGTGGACAAGTGCATCGATAACGGCATCTCCGTGATCTCCTACGCCGTCGCCGCCGACATCAGCAACAACAAGATCAGCCGAGTGGGCACCTACGGCATCCTGGCGGGGAACAAAGGCAGGATCGGAAAGGTGAGCAAGAACACCATCTCCATGAACAGGCAGAAGGACGGCATGGCTATCCTGGCCAACACCGAATCGCCCATTTCCGAGATCTCCGGCAATACCATCAAGGGCAAGTACCACACCGGCATCCGGATCAAGACCCCCAAGGTCAAGGTCACCATCAAGGGCAACACCCTGAAGACCTCCAGCCCCAGGGGCAAGTGGTCCGTCGGCATCGCCTGTGAGAAGGCCAAGAAGCTGAACATCACGAAGAACAGGATCACCGGCAACAAGACCGCCCCCGGAATCTACCTGAACAAGTGCACAGGTAAGACGAAGGGCAACGTCTTCAAGAAGTGTTCGCATGGAGTCTACAAGGCGAGATAAGCGACGGGATCGGTATTCTGGCGTACAACTGGTGAATGACATTTCAGGACGATGAAACAGGAACAGGATTGGGAACAATATCATATCGAACAGGACCAGAAGACGATCAAGAGGATCAAGAAGTGCAACCGCAAAAGCACGATCTACATGATCTGCGGGCTGTGCAGCTTTGGGCTGTCCGGAACGGTGCTCGCTAATGTAGGTGACTACCTGGCGAAAATCTTCAAAAACAAGCCGGAGGAGATAACGATCGAGCAGATCTTCCCTAATCAGATCATCTTTATGCTTGTCCTGATCGGGCTTTTCCTGTTCCTCTGCGTCTTCTTCTTTTTCAAGGCGATGTTCCGGTGGGATGAAGCGGAGCGGCTTTCGGCGTCCAGATCTTTCTGGATCCCCAATGAAGAAGAAATCGAGTTCATCAACGAACGGTTTGACATCCCGTTCACACGCTATATGCTCAAAGCCATTTATCCTACGGAGACGCGGACCCTCGAGGTGGGGCTCCGTGAGATCACGGTCACCTCAAGCTACGGAGAGGCGACCTGCAACTACATCAAGAACGGCTACAAGCAGTTGACCAACTACGGCACGAAGCAGCTGGCGTACTACCTG
>CACXCQ010000288.1 GCA_902766185.1 uncultured Eubacteriales bacterium | reverse complement strand
GGCTTCTGTCATATATTTGTCCATAGACTTAAGGATTTTATCACATTTCCATCAACGATTCAAGGGCAGGTTCTCCTGCAGCGCTCCCCGCAGCTCCTCGTATTCTTCGCGGAGCATGGAATAGACCCGGCTGTCCCGGATCTCGCCGTTGTACATGCGGTAGCACTGACGCAGGGTTCCTTCATAATGGAAACCGCATTTGCGGATCACCGACTGGCTGCGCAGATTGGCCTCTCCGGTGCGGATCATCACGGACTGCAGGCTCAGCTCTTCGAAGCCGTATTTCAGCAGCCGCCTCGCCGCCTCGGTCATGATCCCCTGGCCCCAGTAGTCCTCACTGAGGGAATACCCCATCTCCCGGCTGTTGATCCCCGGCCGGTAGGCGTCCGCCTCGAAGCCGATGCTTCCGATGGGCGTGTCATCTCCCTTCAGGGTGATGGCCCACGTGGTGTTGCGCTGAAAAAGCTGGGTGATGATCCCCCGTGACTCCGCCACATCCGCGTGGGGTTTCCACCCGGCGTGGGGGCCGACGTTGGGATTCTTCGCGTAGGCGTAGAGCGCCGCAGCGTCCTTTCGCTTCCATCCCCGCAGCACCAGCCGCTCCGTCTCGATTGTCGGTACCTTTATCCTGGCCATCCGCCTACTCCATGCAGGCTCCCGCCTGCCTTTGCGCTACTCCGTCGTGCTGAGCACTTCCTTGTTCTTCTCCACCTGGCTGACCTTCATGTTCTTCACCTGCTCCGGATCCACTTCCTCGTTGAGGGCGAGGATGGTGGGACCCAGGTAAACGGTCTTCAGCACCTCTCCGTCCAGGGAGATGCGGCTGTATTCGGTGAAGTTCTGGCCTTTGATATAGTAGCGGTCGCCGATCTGGACGATCTCGTCGATCTTGATCTTCTTCACGCCCATCTGCATATCCGTGGGCTTGAAGGGATCCTTCTCGCCGTAGATGTACTTCTTGCCGTAAAGCATGTCGTAGGCCAGCGCCTTGAAATTCCTCATGTACGACTTCTTCTTGGCGTAGTCCTGATGGTACTGGTTCAGCATGCCCACGTGGATCCCCAGGCGGTCCGTTACCTCCGCGTGGATCCGGTAGGCTGCCGTGTCCTTCTCGACCCGGGGCATGCCGAAGTTGTCCCAGATCACGTACTGGGTCTTGTAGAGATCCCCGGATTTCATCATGTCCTCGGTCATGTTCAGCGCCGGCAGATGATCTCCCCAGAGCACCAGCACCACGTCCTCGTCGTAGTCCTTCAGCGTATCCGTCAGTTCCTCCAGGAACTGGTCCATCTCGTGCACCTGGTTGGCGTAGTATTCGTAGGCCCACCTGGATTCCTCGTCCGGCGATTTCGTCACCTCTATCTCAGGATCCTCCAGCACCTTTTCGGTGGGGTACTTGCCGTGCCCCTGCACCGAGATCGTGTAGATGTAGTCCGGGCCCTTGGAGCTTTCCATGGCGTCCAGGATGTTCTCGGTCAGCACGCTGTCCTTGGCCCAGTTCTTCGGGGTCTTCACCACGTTATTCATGTACTCCAGACAGGTGAAGGTATCGAAGCCCAGGTTGCGGAAGACGATGTTCCGGTTATAGAAAGCGCCCCGGTGATTGTGGATCGCGTGGGATGTGTATCCCAGCTGCTTCATATCATAGGCCGCGGATTCGCAGGTCTTCTCCGTCAGTACGCTCTTGTGGGGGTACTCGCCCGGTCCGAAGAATCGGGCGCTGATGCCGGTGATGGCCTCAAACTCCACGTTGGCTGTTCCGGCTCCCACCGCGGGAACGGTGATGTAGCCGGAGGAATAATCCTTGAGCAGCTGGCGGAAATACGGCACCGGATCCTCCGAGTACTCGAAGCCCTTCACCATGGTCGGGTCGACGAAGGATTCCAGCTGCAGATAGATGATGTTGGGCGTCTTGTCCGCCGTCTTGTCGTCATCCTCGCCGGGGACATAGATTCCGTCCTTGCCCATCTCGCCCTTGCTGAAGATGCTCTGGATCTCCTCGGCGGAATACTTCGACGGCTTGTCGATGCCGGTCTTCACCCAGGTGATCAGGAAAGAGTAGGGCGTGCCGTTCTCCTTGAACGCAAGGGGAAGGCTTCCGAAGAACGTGTCCAGAACGCCGATGCGCATGCCGCCGGTGACCGTACCGAACGCCAGACAGACGATGATCACGACCCCGATGATGGCCTTGCGGTAGTGGACCTTCTCCTCCCGCTTCGGCAGTTTCCGGAAGAGGACGATGACCATCACCGCCAGGATCGCGACGATAGCGCCGATGAGGATCAGGTTCGTCACCGAGAAATAGTTGCGCAAAATCTGGGAAGCCTCAGACAGGTTGCTCATGTCCTTCACGTTGAAGGGGGT
This sequence comes from uncultured Eubacteriales bacterium, assembly GCA_902766185.1. Lineage (GTDB taxonomy): Bacteria > Bacillota > Clostridia > Peptostreptococcales > Anaerovoracaceae > Lentihominibacter. The sequence continues at coordinate 1,048 of CACXCQ010000288.1, read as the reverse complement.
CATCCTGTTGATGAGCACCACGCAGTTGGTGATGCCCAGAGCGACCCAGATCAGAGAGAACATGCATAGGGCGAAGGCCCGCCGCCTGAACAGCATCGAAAGCGACAGCACCGCGATGATGAGCATGCAGTTGCAGAGGGTGACCAGCGGCTCGCTGATCATGAACTGCGCAGCCTGCAGCGGGGAGTGTCTGGACAGACTCTCCACGATAAAATCCACCACGATGGTCGCGATGATCAGGATCGTGACGCTGCTGTGCATGACACGGTATGCCTTACCTCTCGTCTTTGTTTCCTGTGTGTTATTCTCCATATGTCTCGTCCCTGTATGTCAATGCGTTGGCGATCCGGGCGAACTCCTCGATGGAGAGCGTCTCCGCCCGTCTTCCTCCGTCAATTCCTGCTTCTTCAAGCGCCGGCCGCAGCAGCTCCTTCGGGATATTTCCCGCTCCGCTGAGGGAATTGAGCAGTGTCTTGCGCCGCTGCCCGAAGCCGCCCCGCACGCATTCAAAGAAAAGCTTCTCGTCCTTCACCTCAGCCGCCCGTCTTTCCCGCAGCGTGAGGTTCAGCACCGCCGAATCCACCTTCGGCGCCGGAAGGAACACTTCCTTCGGCACATCCATGATCCGCTCCACGTGGCAGTAGTACTGCACGGCTACGGATATGGCTCCGTATGTCCGGCTTCCCGGTCCCGACTCGATGCGGTCAGCCACTTCCTTCTGCATCATCACCGTAATGGATGCTGCGGGAAGCTGCTCCTCCAGCAGCTTCATCAGGATCGGCGTCGTGATATAGTAGGGCAGGTTGCCGACGATGCGGACGCTGCCCTTGATTTCGTATTCCTCGCAACGGCTGCGGATCAGTTCCTGCAGGTCCGTCTTCAGCACATCGGCAAAAACGACCTCCGTGTTTCCGCAGTCTGCCAGAGTCTCCTTGAGGATCGGCTCCAGACGCCGGTCCACTTCGATGGCGACCACGTGCCCGGCCTCTTCCGCCGCGGCTCTGGTCAGCACCCCGATCCCGGGACCGATCTCGATCACCAGGTCATC
>CACXCQ010000287.1 GCA_902766185.1 uncultured Eubacteriales bacterium | reverse complement strand
GCGTCTCTCCGATGAGAACGACCCGCTGCAGTCCAACATCGACATCGTGGCGCAGCCTCCGGGGAAGAAGCTGCAGAACATCAACCTTCTCTCCGGCGGAGAGAAGACCCTCACTGCCATCGCGCTGATGTTCGCGGTCCTGAAGGCCAAGCCCACGCCCTTCTGCATTCTGGATGAGGTGGAAGCGGCTCTGGACGATGCCAACATTGACCGGTTCATCAACGCCCTGAGGTCCTTCGAGGGTATCCAGTTCGCTCTGGTCACCCACCAGAAGGCTACTATGGAGCACGCGGATGTCCTCTACGGCGTCACCATGCCGGAGAAGGGAGTATCCCAGGTGCTGTCCCTGGATATGGAGGGAAGCACTTTCGCTGAGGAAAACTTACAGTAACAGGAGAACAGATCATGCTGAACGACAAAAAAAGATCCGTATTCGGGAAGCTGTCCCAGCGGGTCTCCGACGCGCTGATGATGCGCCCCACAATAGATGAAGACTTTTTCGAGGAGCTGGAGGAGATCCTCATCACCTCGGATATCGGCATGGACACCACCATGACCATTGTGGAGACCCTGCGCAGAGAAGTGCAGAACAACAATATGACCAAGCCCTCGGTCATCAAGGTCCGGCTGGGCAAGATCATCGCGGACCTGATGGACAAGGGGGAGAGCCAGAAGCTCTGCAGCGAGTACCCCCTGATCATCCTGATGATCGGCATCAACGGCGGCGGCAAGACCACCACCATCGGCAAGCTGGCCTACAAACTGAAAAAAGAGGGAAAGACCGTCATGCTGGCGGCTGCGGACACCTTCCGGGCTGCTGCGGGAGAGCAGCTGGCCATCTGGGGTGAGCGGGTAGGCGTCAACGTGATCCGGCACGCCGAGGGAGCCGATCCGTCGGCGGTGATCTACGACGCCATCCAGTCTGCCAAGGCGAAGGATATCGATGTGCTGATCTGCGACACCGCGGGCAGGCTGCAGAACAAGAAGAATCTCATGGACGAGCTGGCGAAGATGAACCGCGTCATCGGACGGGAGTTCCCCGAAGCGCATCGGGAGAACCTGCTGGTGCTGGACGCGACTACCGGCAAGAACGCGGTTTCCCAGGTGGAGGAATTCGGACAGACTGCCGACATCACCGGGATCGTTCTCACGAAGCTTGACGGGACGGCCAAGGGCGGTATCGTCATCACCATCGCCGACGAATTCGATATGCCGGTGAAGTTCGTGGGACTGGGAGAAGGAATTGAAGACCTGCAGGAATTCGAACCTGCGGATTTTGCGAAGGGAATTTTTGATGAGTAAACCACTGGTAGCGGTCGTGGGACGGCCGAACGTTGGAAAATCGACATTTTTTAACCGGATCGTCGGGCGAAGGGTCTCCATCGTGGAGGACACGCCGGGCGTGACCAGAGACAGGATCTACGCGGAAGCGGAGTGGTCCGGGATCCACTTTGCCCTGATCGACACCGGCGGCATCGAGCCGGACAGCGATGACATCATCCTGTCCCAGATGCGGGAGCAGGCAGAGGTGGCCATGGACATGGCGGATGTGATCCTCTTCATGGTGGACGGAAAGGAAGGTCTGACCTCCTCCGACAGAGAGGTGGCCTCCATGCTGCGCAGGACCGGCCGGAAGGTGGTCCTGGCGGTGAACAAGGTGGACACGGGACAGCTGCCGGATGATTTCTACGATTTCTACGAGCTGGGCCTGGGCGATCCCATTCCCATTTCCTCCGCCAACATGCTGAATCTGGGGGACCTTCTGGACCGGGTCATCGAGAACTTCCCGGAAGGCTCCGGAACCCAGGAGGAAGAGGTCATCAAGATCGCCATGATCGGAAAGCCCAACGTGGGGAAATCCTCGCTGATCAACCGTCTTCTCGGGGAAAACCGGGTCATCGTTTCCCCCATCGCCGGCACCACCAGGGATTCCATCGATACGCCCTTTACCTTTGAAGGGGAGGATTACCTGCTGGTGGATACGGCGGGGATCCGCAGAAAGAGCAAGGTCAACGAAAATATCGAACGCTTCAGCGTGCTCCGGGCGGTGGCGGCCATCGAGCGCTGCGACGTCTGCATGCTGATGATCGACGCGGCAGAGGGAATCACGGAGCAGGATAAGAAGATCGCGGGGATCGCCCACGAGGCGGGAAAAGGCATCGTGATCTGCGTCAACAAGTGGGACCTGATCGAAAAGGACAGCAACACCATGAACGAGTTCCGCAAGGAGATCGCCAGGGAGCTCACCTTCATGAGCTACGCCCCGGCCATCTTCATCTCCGCCCTCACGGGACAGCGGACGGATCAGGTGATCCGTATGGCGAAGTACGTGGCAGAGAACCGGGCCATGCGTGTTCCCACGGGACAGCTGAACGCGGTGATCACTGACGCCACCATGATGAAGCAGCCGCCGTCGGATAAGGGAAAACGGCTGAAGATCTACTACGTCACGCAGGTCGGGGTCAAGCCGCCACTGTTTTCCTTTAAGATCAATTCCAGACCGCTGATGCATTTTTCCTACTCGCGGTACCTGGAGAACAGGATCCGGGAGGCCTTCGGATTCCAGGGCACGTCCCTGAAGTTCGTCTTCCGGGAGAAAGGAGAGAAGGAGGATGGTTAAACTTGTCATCGCCTTTCTGGCGGCGTATTTTATCGGAAACATCTCTCCGTCCACCATCATCGCCAGAGCCAACGGCATCGACATCAAGAAGGAGGGGAGCGGCAACGCCGGCACCACCAACGCACTGCGGGTGCTGGGCAAGAAGGCCGCGGTGATCACTCTGGTCATCGACATCCTCAAGGGCGTGGCCGCCGTGCTGCTGGGATGGTTTCTGGCGGGACCGACGGGCGCCATGGGATGCGCCCTCTGCGTGATGCTGGGTCACATCTGGCCCATCATCTACCGGTTCCGGGGAGGAAAGGGCATCGCCACATCCTTTGGGGCCTTGCTGATCATCAACCCGCTGCTGGCGGGTCTGGAGCTTGTCATCGTGGCCATCGTCACGCTGATCAGCAAGCGCATGTCGGCGGGATCCATCGCAGGACTTGTCTGCCTGCCCTTCATGTGTCTCTGGCTGGAGCCGGAATTCACGCTGGTGGCCGCGGTGATCTCCATCATCATGCTGGTCAAACACCGGGCAAATATCGTACGGCTGATCCATGGGGAGGAGCCGATTCTGGGAATATTTGATAAGAACAGAAACAAAGAGGAGGAATGATCATGACAACGGTAGGTATCATTGGCGCAGGCAGCTGGGGTACAGCTCTGGCGACGGTACTGGCGGGCAAAGGCTGTCCGGTCCGGATCTACGATGTGGATGAACAGCATTTGCGCAGAATGGAAAGCAGCAGGGAGAACACGGATTATCTGCCAGGTGTTGCGCTGAACAGCAACATCTCCTTCGCCTATTCTCATGAGGAGGCCCTCAAAGGCGCCGACGTGGTTCTTTTCTCCGCGCCGGCACAGCATTTCCGCAGCGCGGCGGAAGCGGCAAAGCCCTATGTTACGCCGGATATGCTGATCGTCAACGTGGCCAAGGGCATCGAGCGGGGGACCCACAAGAGGCTGTCCCAGATCGCGGCGGAATTCTTTGATATGAACAACTACGTGGTGCTCTCCGGCCCCTCTCACGCTGAGGAGGTGGGCCGCAGGATGCCCACGACGGTGGCGGTGGCCTCCGAAAACCCGGAGGCAGAGCTGAAGATCCAGGATCTGTTCATGACCGACCGGTTCCGTGTCTACACCACGGAGGATGTGGTCGGCGTCGAACTGGGCGGCGCCCTGAAGAACATCATCGCGCTGGGCGCGGGCATCGCCGACGGAATGGGATTCGGTGACAACGCCAAGGCGGCGCTGATGACCAGAGGTCTGGCCGAGATCATGCGGCTCGGTGAAAAACTGGGCGCGCAGAGAGAGACCCTGTCCGGATTGGCCGGAGTAGGTGATCTGATCGTCACCTGCACCAGCATGCACTCCCGCAACCGCCGCTGCGGTCTGCTGATCGGCGAAGGCATGGCGCCGGAGGACGCTGTCCGGGAAGTGGGCATGGTGGTCGAAGGCATGTTCACCGCGGAAGCCGCCTATGAGCTGGCGAAGGAAGCTGGCGTGGAGATGCCCATTACGGATGCCATCTACCACGTTTCCAGAGGAGAAATGTCCGCATCTGAGGCCATTGAAATGCTCATGGGCAGAGAGAAGAAGCACGAACAGGCATGAGAGAGCTGCAAGGGAAAAAATACCATATCATCACCTTCGGCTGCCAGATGAACGAACACGATTCCGAGACCATCGCGGGCCTGCTTCAGGCAGAGGGGTGCACAAAGGCAGGAGAGCGAAAGGACGCGGACATCGTGGTCATCAACACCTGCAGTGTCCGGGAGAACGCGGACAAGCGGTTCTTCGGTACGCTCGGTCAGCTGAAAAAAATGAAAGCGGCAAATCCTGCCTTTGCGGCATGCGTGTGCGGATGCATGATGCAGCAGGAGCACATCGTGACGGCGGTGCGGCAGAAGTACCCCTGGGTGGACGTGATCTTCGGGACCCACAACATTCACGAATTCCCGGAAATACTGCAGCAGCTTTACCGGGCGAGAGTGGAGGAGGACGCGGAATTCCGGACGGAGGAAGAGCCTGCGCCTCTGACGGATTACGATTACACCAGGGCCAAACACGAGATCCGCAGCGCCCGCCATACCCGGGTGGAACGGATCTTCGAGGACAGCCCCGGGATCGTCGAGGGACTTCCGGCAGAGCGCCTTTACCGGCACAAGGCATTTGTGAACATCATGTACGGATGCAACAATTTCTGCACGTACTGCATCGTTCCCTATACCCGGGGCCGGGAGAAGAGCCGCAGGCCGGAGGACATTCTCGCGGAGGTCCGCAGACTGGTGGCGGACGGCGTGAAGGAAGTGACCCTGCTGGGACAGAACGTGAATTCCTACCGAGGAATGCCGGAGCAGGACGGAAGCGGGGAAGAAGCCGGAGCGTGGGATTTTACCGATCTGATCTATGCCCTGAACGAGGTGGAGGGGCTGGAGAGGATCCGGTTCATGACCTCCCACCCAAAGGATCTGTCCGACCGGCTGATCCGGGCCTTCGGGGAATGCGAGAAGCTCTGCAATTACATCCATCTGCCGGTGCAGTGCGGAAGCAGCAGGATCCTGAAGAAGATGAACAGAAGATATACCCGCCAGCAGTATCAGGAGCTGGTGAGAAAGCTCCGGCAGACGGTGCCGGACATCACAATCAGCACGGATATCATCGTAGGATTTCCCGGGGAGACCGAGGAGGATTTCCGGGAAACGCTGGAGCTGGTGAAGGAAGTGGAGTACGATTCGGCCTTTACCTTCCTCTATTCGAAGCGGAAGGGAACGCCGGCGGCGGAGTACGAAGATCAGGTCCCGGAGGACGTGAAGCACGAGCGGTTCAACCGGTTGGTGGACCTGCTCAACGGCATCAGCCTGCGGAAGAACAGAGATTATATCGGCAGGACCGAAAAGGTTCTGGTGGACAGCCTCAGCAGGAAGGATCCGGGGATCCTGAGCGGTCGGACGGACGGCTTCAAGCTGGTGGATTTCCCCGGGGATGAGAGCCTGATCGGCGGGTTCGCGAGGGTGCGGATCACCGAGGGGAGGACCTTCAGCCTGCAGGGCGAATTGGAAGAAGTGTGAAGAGAGGCGCTGTTCGAACAGAGCCGGGAGATAAGAGATGAACATCAAGCAGATCGCAAAGGCGGCGGGGGTTTCCGTGGCAACCGTTTCCCGGGTGATGAATCACCCGGAGACCGTCGCGCCTGCTACCCGGGAGAAGATCGAACGGGTGATGAAGGAGAAGGGATATAAGCCCAACTGGTTCGCCCAGGGGCTGAATTTCAACAGGACGAAGACCATCGGCCTTCTGATTCCCCACATGCTGAACAGTTCTTTAATGGAGATCGCCGGCGGAGTGGAGGAGGTAGCCCGGAACAAAGGCTATATCACCTTCATGTGCAATCTTGAGAACGATGAGGCCATGGAGAAGGAGTACATCTCGCAGCTGATCACCCGCAGAGTGGACGGGATCATCCTCATGTTTTCCGCCATGGATGATCTGTATCTGGAGCGGGTCCGGCGGGAGAAGATCCCGCTGGTGAGTATCGGCAGGCACAAGGAGATGCCGGAGATGAATTCCGTGTTCGCCGATTGCCGTGCAAGCGCCGCGGAAATGGCCGCTCATCTGATCGAAGTGGGTCACCGGTCGATCGCTTTCCTGTGGGGAAACGATCCGGAAAGTGAAGCCCGGGAGATGCTGATCGGCTACCGCAACGTGCTCAAGGCCAGCGGCGTTCCGGTCAACGAGCGTCTGATCCTCAAAACGGAAAACTCCATCGAGGGCGGATACATCAGCACGAAAAAGCTGATCGCCGAAGAGCTGCCGGATGCCATCTTCGCCACCAGCGACGAAATGGCCTACGGTGCCATGGACGCGCTGAAGGATTCCGGCCTTCGGATCCCGGATGACGTGGCAGTGGTCGGCTTTGGCAACAACCGGATGTCCAACCTGGTGGAACCGAAGCTCACTACGGTGGAGTTGCCCTTCCGCAAGATGGGGATCTACGGAGCGCGTGTGCTCTTCGATCTCATCGATGGCGAAGACGCGGGGGATCGCGAGATCATCCTGCGGGCAAGGATGAAGGTCCGCCGGTCCTGCGGCCACAAGGAACGGATCGGAGAAATGTTCTAAAGGAGTTGTCACGAGGAGTTGTCACGACGAATGGAGAATAATATGCTGAAAACGAATTTTCTGGGAATGGAACTGAAGAACCCGCTGATCGTCGCCGCCGGCCCGTGGAACAGGGATGGCGCCAACCTGCGCGAATCCATCGCTGCCGGCGCCGGCGCGGTGGTGACGGAGAGCATCGTCAGCGATACGCTGATGGATGTGGGACCGCGCATTGCATGCGATGGGTGCGGCGCCCAGAACATCCGCCTCTACAGCGACATCCAGGTGGAAGGATGGCAGCGGGAGATCGAGATCGCGAAAGCGGACGGAGGCGTGCTGATCGCCAGCGTTTCCGCCCACACCCCGTCAGAGGTGGCCTATCTGGCCAGCAAACTGGAGAAATACGGGGCGGACGCCATCGAACTGTCCGTGTCCAATCCCATGCTGGAGTCCCTGGAGGTAGTGGCTTCCCATGCGGATACCATATACGACATGACGAAGGCCATCGTGGCGGCAGTAAAGATCCCGGTGCTCGTCAAGCTGTCTCAGAACACCACCAACATCTCCAAGGTGGCCAAGGCAGCCAAGGAAGGCGGGGCGTCCTGCGTCAGCGCCATCAATACTGTCCGGGGGATCCTGGGTATCGACCTGGAGACCTGCCAGCCCACCCTTTCCACCTATGGCGGGATCTCCGGCGACTACATCCGGCCCATGGCTCTGGCATCGGTGGCGACCATAGCCCAGACGGTGGACATACCGGTATCCGGCATCGGCGGAGTCAGTGAGGGAAGGCATGCGCTGGAATACATCATGCTGGGAGCTTCGACCGTTCAGGTGGGAACAGCGGTGCTGCTTCATGGCAGGCAGATCATCCAGAAGATCATCGGAGAGATGGAACAGTGGATGCAGGATCACGATCATGCCAGCATTGACGATATCCGCGGCAAGGCGCTGGCCAACCTGAAGTCCTTTGACGAAATGCGCTATGAACCCTTCGTCAGCACGGTCACCGGCGTCCCCTGCGAGGAGAGCTGCAACCGCTGCGTCGAAACATGTATGTACAGGGCCATCACAAAGGCAGGGCAGAACGTCAAGGTGGAACGCGACAAATGCACAGGCTGCGGGCTCTGCACCTTCATCTGCCCGGCGCAGAAGCTGTCCCTGGGGCGATAGGGAAGACAGAATCGTACATATATAATTGGAATTAAAGGCATAATGATACTAGTTTGCTCAAAAGGAAGGTGAAAAATCTTCCTTTTTTTGATATTTGTGAATATCTTGCGTAAAAAGGCTTGAAATATTCAGAAAAAAAGATATAATAATTGTAAGAAATGTAACCGGTTTCACGAAACCGTTTGCAAACACGGATTTTACGTTATTTTTCAAAAGGAGGCTAAAGTTATGTATCAGTGTAGTTTAGAAAGAATGTCTGACAAAATCAGAACTTTTGCTCAGTACGGTGATGCAGGTCACGGCGGAATCACGAGATATTCCCTGTCTCCGGCAGCCCATCAGGCAAGAGAAGAGTTCAAGAAGAGGATGGAGGCCATCGGCGCTAAGGTAGAGTGCGATGACGTGGCCTGCATGTACGCAACACTGGAAGGCTCCGATCCTAACGCGAAGAGGATCGTTATGGGTTCCCACTGCGACTCCGTTAAGAACGGTGGTAACTACGATGGTATCGAAGGCGTTATGACCGGTATGGAAGTACTGGAGACAGTCGCGGCGGAGAACATTCCGCACAAGCATCCCCTGACAGCCATGATCTGGACCAATGAGGAAGGTTCCCTGTATCCGCCCGCAATGATGGTTTCCGGAATCATCTGCTATGACTATCTGCCGGATTATCTGAAGCCGAACTTCATGTATGACAACATGATGGCTTCCAAGCCGATGGATGAGTCTGAATTCGCGAACTTCGGCGAGGCTCTGGCAGCTACCCCGTTCAAGGGACCGAAGGAAAACAGAATCAGCCCGGACAAGTACTGCTGCATGTTCGAGACACACCTGGAGCAGGGCCCGATCCTCGAGGACAACGGCAATGAAGTCGGCGCGGTCCAGCTTGTTATGGGTATGTTCAACTACAGAGTAAGATTCCACGGATTCACCGCTCACGCGGGTACATTCCCCATGGCGAAGAGACACGATGCTCTGCACGCTGCGGCAGACTTCCTGTGCAAGCTGCATGAGAGATATGACGCCTACAACAAGGAACTGATCGAGAGCGGCGAGAGCGAATACGAATTCGTATTCACCACCGGCGAGATCTATGTACATCCCTGCATCCACACCTGCATTCCGGACGAAGCGGAATTCTCCCTGGATGTAAGACATCCTGACCAGAAAGTTCTGGACAAGTGCATGGATATCCTGAAAGAGATGGCAGGCGAGATGTATCAGCAGTGCACATGCGACATCGAAGAGCAGTGGAAGAGAGATCCGGTACCATTCGACAAGAACCTGATCGGATTTGTTGAGGAATCCATGGATGAGCTGGGCCTGAAGTGGCAGAAGATCCTGTCCGGCGCCGGCCACGACGCACAGTTCTGCGCATACATGATCCCGACGACCATGATCTTCTCCAGAACGAAGGATGGTCTGTCTCACTGCGAGCCTGAGCACGTATCCGACGAAGACTACACAGCCGCTGCATCCGCAACGCTGAACGCCGTACTGAAGGCGGATAAGTTCTACGACTAATCCTACAATTTACCACGACAGTTTCGTAATGATCTGCCGGCGGGGCGGTTTACCCGCTCCGCCGGCTGTTTTTCCCGGGGGAAACCGGGAGTTATCTGCTAAAAAAGAGAGTTATCGCGGACTGAATAGAAGGAGGAAGTAAATTGAGTAAGATTGCAAAAGGAAAGTACACTGCTGAGGCCGTGGCGGGATTCACGCACAGAACCGCTATGGAAGAAGCAGCGAGATGCCTTCTCTGCCACGATGCACCATGCAGTAAAGGCTGCCCCGCAGGAACGGATCCGGCGAAGTTCATCAGATCCATCAGATTCAGAAACGTGAAGGGCGCTGCGGAGACCATCAGAAGCGCCAACGTCCTGGGTGGCAGCTGTGCCAGAGTATGTCCCTACGACAACCTCTGTGAAGAAGCCTGCTCCAGATGCGGCATTGACAAGCCCATCGAGATCGGCAAGCTGCAGAGATACGCCATCGAGCAGGAGAAGATCTACAAGATGAAGACCCTGAAGGCGCCGAGACAGAAGAAGCCGGGCAAGATCGCCTGCGTCGGTGCCGGTCCTGCATCCCTGGCCTGCGCGGCCGAGCTGGCCAAGGCAGGTTACAAAGTAACTGTATTTGAAAGAGAAGCCAAGCCGGGCGGCGTCCTGACTTACGGCATCACCCCGGCGAGACTGCCCCAGGCTGTGGTGGATCACGACATCTCCACCGTTAAGGGACTGGGCGTCAAGATCGTCTGCAACATGGAAGTTAAAGCAGCCGATCTGGAAGAATACGACGCCGTATTCATCGGCGCCGGCCTGTGGAACGCGAACCTGAACAATCACGAATTCCCGGGCGCGGACCTGAAGGGCGTTTATTCCGCCATCGACTTCCTGAAGGAAGCCAGAACGAAGAAAAAAGATTTCGACCCCGGCAAGAAGGTCATCGTAGTCGGCGGCGGCGACGTTGCTGTTGACTGCGCGGTCACCGCGAAACTGCTGGGCGCTGAAGATGTCCGGATCCTCTACAGAAGATCCATCGAAGAAGCTCCTGCGAACATCAACGAGTTCCACTATGCGCTGTCTCTGGGCATCGGCATCACCACCGGTCTGTATCCGGTAGCGGCTACAGGCACCAAGACCAAGATCAAGAAGGTGGAGGCTGCTGGTTTCTATGACAAATCCGCGAAGGCGGAGTTCAGCGCAGATACGCTGGTATTCGCAACAGGCCAGAGTCCGGAAGACATGAGCGAGATCGCTCCGGTCAAGCTGGATGCGAGAAAGGGCCTGATCAAGGTAACCAAGGGCAAGGCTGGTGACAAGTACTTCGCCGGCGGCGACATCGTCAACGGCGGCAAGACCGTAGTTGAAGCTGTTGCGGAAGGTAAAGAGGCAGCTGCCGCAATGATTGAATATCTTGAGAAGAAAGGGGTGAAGTAGAATGGCAAAGAAAGATTTATCCATTAAATATCTGGGCGTTGATTGCCTGAATCCGTTCTTCCTTTCCTCATCTCCGGTAGGCGGCAACTATGACATGGTAGCGAAGTGCTACGAGACTGGCTGGGGCGGATGCTTCTTCAAGACGGTCGGTATCTTCGTGGCGGACGAATGTTCCCCCAGATTCGACCAGACGAACAAAGAGGGCCTGCCCTGGGTCGGCTTCAAGAACATGGAGCAGATCTCCGACAAGCCCACCGAAGTAAACTTCGAGTACATCTACAGACTGGTCAGAGATTATCCTGAGCATATCACAGTAGCGTCCATCATGGGCTCCAGCATTGAAGAGTGGAAACAGCTGGCCAAGATGTGCGACGAGGCTGGTGTCAAGCTCATCGAAGGAAACTTCTCCTGCCCGCAGATGACATCCCATGACATGGGTTCTGATGTAGGTACCAACAACGAGCTGGTCGAGTCCTACTCCAGAGCAGTCGCGGAGACCACGGACATCCCGTTCATCGCCAAGATGACCCCGAACTGCAAGAACATGGAAGAGCACGCCATGGCAGCCATCAGAGGCGGCGCTGCGGCAGTCTCCGCCATCAACACCATCAAGTCCATCACCAATGTGGACTTCGAGAACCTGACCGGTATGCCGGTGGTCGACGGCAAGTCCTCCATCTCCGGTTACTCCGGCGCTGCGGTCAAGCCCATCGCCCTGCGTTTCTGCACACAGGTCAACCAGTGTGAAGAACTGCAGAACATGGTCAAGGGCGGCAAGTACGACTTCGGCTATGGTCATGAAATGTCCGGTATCGGCGGTATCGAGACGTGGAGAGACTGTGCGGAATTCCTGGCCGTCGGCTGCAGAAACATTCAGGTCACCACAGCCATCATGCAGTACGGCTATCGGATCGTTGAGGATATGATCTCCGGTATGCAGTACTTCATGGAGGAGAGAGGCTATGACAGCCTTGACGAGTTCATCGGCTGCGCACTGCCGAAGATCATCCCGGCCGAGGAACTGAACAGAGAATACAAGGTTCTGCCTCAGTTCGACGACAAGAAGTGCATCGGCTGCGGAAGATGCTACATCTCCTGCTACGATGCTGCTCACCAGGCGATCGACTGGAACGAGAAGAAGCGCCGTCCGGAACTGAACGACAACTGCGTAGGATGCCACCTCTGCCTGAATGTATGTCCTGTACAGGAATGCATCACGCCGGGAGAGATCAAGTGGAAGGTCCGGGACAAGGATGGACTCGCACAGCGCGATGCGAAGGATCCGACCCACATCAAGTTCAAGAAGGACTCCAGAAAGGACAAGAAGCTGATCCTGAAGGCCCACTACGAATAAGGTCTGCAAAGGCTGGAAAAACGAATATACAGAATCCAGACTACACTGAATTCTTATGGGAGGAGAGCTGCGGTAACGCGGCTCTTTTCCTTTGTCGATTTTTTTGCGTCCATATTTACAGCGGAGCCATCTATCCGCTATAATTGATGCAGCAGAGTAAAGAGAGAAGGAGGTAGTCTCCATGAACGAAGAAAAGCAGTACCACATCGCCCTGGGCAAAGGAGATGTGGGGCGGTACTGTATCCTCCCCGGTGATCCGGGACGATGCGAAAAGATCGCCCAATACTTTGACGGACCTGCCTTTGTAGCCAGCAACCGGGAGTACACCACGTACGCGGGGACCCTGAACGGAGAAAAGGTCTGCGTCACCTCCACCGGGATCGGCGGGCCATCCGCGGCCATCGCCATGGAGGAGCTGGCCGCCATCGGTGTGGACACCTTTATCCGGGTAGGCACCTGCGGCGGGATCAATATGAAGGTAAAAAGTTCTGACGTGATCGTCGCCACCGGCGCGGTCAGATACGATGGAACGGGACGGGAGTACGCTCCCATCGAGTACCCTGCGGTGGCGGATTTTGATGTCACCCTGGCCCTTACGGAGGCCGCGCAGCAGCAGGGAGAACACTGGCATACCGGCGTGGTGCAGTGCAAGGACTCCTTCTACGGTCAGCACGCGCCCCAGCGCATGCCCGTATCCTATGAACTGGAGAACAAGTGGGAAGCGTGGAAGCGCCTGGGCGTCTTAGGCAGCGAGATGGAATCGGCAACGCTTTTTGTCGTCGCCAATGCCCTGAACGTTCGCTGCGGTTCGGTGCTCAACGTGATCTGGAACCAGGAGAGAAAGGCGGCGGGCTACGACGAGCCCGACGATTTCGATACCGATCGGGGAATCCGCGTGGCGATCAGCGCCATCAGGACCCTCATCGACAGAGATAAAGAAGGACAGGACAGGAGGGAATAAATGAAGATCAACTTTTGCGGAGCCACTACAGGAGTAACCGGATCGTGTCATCTCATCACGGCGGGAGAAAACAGCATTCTGCTGGACTGCGGACAGTTTCAGGGGGGCAGGGCTCAGGACGAACTGAACCGTGAACCGTTCCCCTTCGATCCGGCCGATGTGGACTTCATGGTTTTGAGCCACGCACACATCGACCACTGCGGCAGGATACCCCTGCTGGTGAAACGGGGATTCAAGGGACCGATCTACTGCACGGACGCTACGGCGGATCTGCTGAAGATCATGCTGATGGACAGCGCCTACATCCATGAGAAGGAGGCGGAGTGGCAGAACCGCAAGAACAGCAGGGCGGGACGGCCGATGATCGAGCCTCTTTACACGGCGCAGGACGCGGAGGTCTCCCTGAAGCAGATCAAGCCCGTGCTGTACGATCAACTGGTGGAGCTGAACGATCAGATCCGGATCGTGTTCAACGACGCAGGCCACATCCTCGGCTCAGCCATCACGGAGATCTGGGTCACGGAGAACGACAACGTTTCGAAGATCGTCTTCTCCGGAGACCTTGGAGTGATGGACCGGCCGATCCTGCGGGATCCAACGCTGATCAAGAAGGCGGACTACGTCATCATGGAGACCACCTACGGCAACCGGCTCCATCCGGAAAACTCCATGGATGTCCATAAGCTGATGAACATCATCCGGGATACAGCCAAAAGAGGCGGCAATACGGTCATCCCATCCTTCGCGGTGGGCAGGACCCAGGAACTGATCTACGAACTGAACCGGGTCATCGACACCGATTCGGAATACCGCAGGGACTTCGAGAACCTGATGGTCTACGTGGACAGCCCGATGGCGAAGAACGCCACGGACGCCTTCAGCAAGAATGCCCAGGTCTTCGATGAGGAGACGAAGGATTTCATCAGCAAGGGCGATAATCCCCTGGATTTCCCGAACCTGAAGTTCACCCGTTCCAGCGAGGAGTCCCAGTGGCTCAACATCAACCACGACCCGAAGGTCATCATCTCAGCCAGCGGCATGTGCGAGGCGGGCCGGATCCGCCATCATCTGAAGCACAATCTGTGGGATGAACGCAACAGCATCGTTTTCGTCGGCTATCAGGCGGAAGGCACCCTCGGCAGACAGCTGGTCGAAGGGGCAGAGGAGGTCACCCTCTTCGGCGAGAAGGTCCAGGTCAAGGCACAGATCCACAACCTGGAAGGCTTCTCCGGGCGTGCGGACAGAGAAGGCCTCATGAACTGGCTGCGGGGATTCCAGAAGGCTCCCAAGAAACTCTTCCTGGTCCACGGCGAGCCGGATTCCAAGGAAGATTTCGCCGCCCTTGTCAGGCAGGAGCTGGGCTTTGAGACCGTGGCGGTCAACGCCAATACGGAATACGAGCTGGAGTCGGCCAGCGGCGAGGTCATCAGCATGACCGAGGCCATGGCGGAAGCAGTGGATGAAAATGCGGTGAACGAAGCCCGCAACAACCTCTTCAACGTCCGGAGGCGTCTGGAGGACATCATCTACAATACGGATCTGGCCGTGGGCAACAGCACCTCTCCGGAAAAGCTGGCCAGGATCAACAACATCATCCTGGAGCTGGAGAAGTCCGCCATCAATCTGGGAGCGACCCTTGCCGAGGGCAAAGATGAGGACAAGTATATCGAACTCACGCCCGCGGACAAGGCCAGCATCGCCGCGGCAAAAGAGCTGGAACAGAGGAACAGGGAAGCAGATAATCAGCAGTAGTTCGTTTCTCAGGAATTCAGCAACATAGTTGGATGACAATGACACGAATGTTTCGGAAAATCAGAAATATCTGTGAGTATCCCGGAAGAAATATGATAAAATAACGTCAGGTAAACATACATAACACGACCAAGGAGGGTTAAAATGTTAAGAGAAGCATTACCAAAAATTGTCACACCGCTGCCGGGCCCGAAGGCCAAGGCTATCCTGGACAGAAGAGCGGAAGCTGTTCCCAACGGAATCGGAACCGCGTACAAAGCTGT
>CACXCQ010000286.1 GCA_902766185.1 uncultured Eubacteriales bacterium | reverse complement strand
TACATCAACCGGGAAGAGGACATGGGAATCCCCAACCTGCGCAAGGCCAAACTTTCCTACAGGCCGTGCAAGCTGCTTGAGAAATACATCGGGGTCTTCCCGGAGTGAGTCGGTGAAAGCCGGGACGCTCCAGCCTTTGCGCGGGTGCATAAGAGAATCTGTGAAAGTGCATCAGAAATCCTGTTAAAAAATTAACAGAACTTGCGAAAAAGGCTTGAAATCAAAAAAGTATATGTTATTATAGTACATAAGTTACTGCAAAAATATTCGGATTAGCACACCGTCCACGGGAGGTTTCCTCCTGAGGGATCCCCTGGGAACCCGCGGCCCGGTGTAAGATATGAGTTTTTCATTAAAGGAGGAAATCGTTATGAGAGAAGTAGTAATTGCCAGTGCAGCGAGAACAGCTATCGGTAAGTTCGGCGGAAGCCTGAAGGACATTCCGACAAGAAAGCTGGGTGCGGTCGCGATCAAGGGCGCGATCGAGAGAGCTGGGATCGAGGCTGGTCAGGTAGACGAGGTCATCATGGGCTGCGTACTGCAGGGCGGACTCGGTCAGAACGTTGCACGGCAGATGATGCTGGACGCCGGACTTCCGGTTGAAACCCCGGCTTTCACCATCAACAAGGTCTGCGGCTCCGGTCTGAGAGCGGTAGAACTGGCGGCACAGATCATCAAGGCTGGCGACGCTGAGATCGTCGTAGCCGGTGGTGCTGAGAACATGTCCGCTACGGGATACACCGTTCCTTCCGCAAGATGGGGCGCCAGAATGTTCAACGCAGAGATGAAGGACATGATGGTCAACGACGGACTTTGGGATGTATTCAACAACTATCACATGGGTATGACCGCTGAGAACGTTGCCGAGCAGTGGGGACTCACAAGAGAAGAACTGGACGAGTTCTCCGTGATCTCCCAGCAGAGAGCTGAAGCGGCTGTAGACGGCGGCGTATTCGACGAGGAGATCGTTCCCGTCGAGGTTCCCCAGAGAAAGAAAGACCCGATCATCTTCGATAAGGACGAGCACCTGACCCGCGGATCCACGATGGAGAAGGTCGCGAAGCTCAAGCCGGCATTCAAGAGAGACGGCGGCGTTGTCACAGCGGCTAACGCATCCGGCATCAACGACTCCGGCGCGGCTGTCGTCGTCATGTCCAAGGAAAAGGCGGACGAGCTGGGCATCGAGCCTCTGGCAACCATCGTTTCCTACGCTTCCGCTGGTGTTGATCCGTCCATCATGGGCGTCGGCCCCGTTCCTTCCTCCAAGAAGGCTCTCGAAAAGGCTGGCCTGACCATCGAGGACATCGACCTGGTCGAAGCGAACGAAGCTTTCGCAGCTCAGTCACTGGCAGTCAGAAAGGATCTGGGACTGGATCCGGAGAAGACCAACGTCAACGGCGGAGCCATCGCTCTGGGTCACCCCATCGGAGCATCCGGCTGCAGAATCCTGGTCACCCTGCTGTATGAGATGAAGAGAAGAGACGCCAAGAAGGGCCTCGCGACTCTGTGCATCGGCGGCGGCATGGGAACTGCACTGATCGTCGAGAGATAAGCGAACAAAGCCCGCGTGCGGGCAATGAAACGGAGCGGCAGCGCCGCTCCGTTTTTTAGGAGGCGAAGATGAGCGAAACAGGGAAAAACCCGATCTGGCTGACGGCACTCGACATCGTGTGCCTCGCTTTCTTTGCCGCCTTCCTCATGCTCATATTCTGTCCCATTCATCAGGTGGAAGAGTTTCTGGATCCGCTGTTTGCGGTCATCAACCCCTTCACCACAGGTGTATATTCGATGGGCTGCGGACTGCTGATCACCCTCATGAACGCCAGAGGCAAAACGGGTCTGATCCTGGGCGCTCTGATGAGCGTTTCCTATCTGATCATGACCGCGATCTCGCTGGTGGCTCTGATGGGAGCGTCCAGCATCTCAGACCTGATGATGTACGGACCAAACGTGATCATCGTCCTCGCCGGGATCTTCATCCTGATCCAGCGGGGAAAAAATAGAGACTAGAATGCAAAAGGAGGAAAACAGTTATGGAACAGAAATTCTACATCTGCAAGCATTGCGGAAATATCATCGCGAAGGTAAAGGACTCCGGAGTACCGGTGATCTGCTGCGGCGAACCCATGAGCGAGATCGTCCCCGGAACCACGGACGCGGCCGTTGAGAAGCACGTGCCTGAGTACACCGTTGCGGACGGCATCGTTTCCGTGAAGGTGGGCAGCGTGGAGCATCCCATGGTGCCGGAGCACTTCATCGAGTGGATTTCTCTGCAGACAAAGCAGGGCAACCAGCGCAAGGTCCTCACCCCGGAAGATAAGCCCGAGGCCTGCTTCGCCCTGTGCGACGGCGATGAAGTAGAGGCAGTATACGCATACTGCAATCTGCACAGCCTTTGGAAGAAATAAAGAGATTCAGTGAAGATCGGCCGGATCCTGCGAAGCGGGGTCCGGTTTTTGTTCGGCTGAAGCGATGGCCAGCTTTTGCGCGGCCGGATCCAGCACCTCCTTGAGGCGCCGCCGCGTCAGGAAGAAATGGATCACGCCGATGGCCTCGACGACAGGAGCCAGCAGCATGATGATCATGCCCAGCGTGATGATAGCCTGGTTGTTGACGAACTCGAACATTCCGATGCCCGCCGCCAGAAGGCCGATGGAGGTCCGGGTGTAGGACAGAAGCGTCTGGGTATTGGTGAGCTGCGTCCGCTCGTAAGCCATCTCCGTCTGCTCCACAGCCATAGCGGTCCGCTCCTGCGCCAGCGCCGTCCGCTCGCTCGCCATGGCCGTCCGTTCACTTGCCATGGCCGTCCGCTCGCTTGACATCTCCGTCTGCTCGTAGGCCATCTGGCCCGGAGTCATGTTCTTGTCAATGATATGTGTCTGTTTCATCGTCTCCCGACCTCCCGTTGCCGATAGTTTACACCGGCGCGCGGAATGCGTCAATTGTTCCTTCCGGGGGTATTGAAGGCGGGTGCGAAGTGTGGTAGTTTAGTGTGGTAGTTTAACGCGAAGGCAAAGGAAGAGAAACGTGCGGGAAGACAGGGGCGTTGACAATCGAATAGATCAGGCGGTCAGCGAATACCGCAGCGGCCTTGCGGCCTCCATCGGCTGCATGGCTCTGTGGGGAGTGCTTCCGGTCTACTGGAAAATGCTGATCCCGATCAGTTCCTGGGTGATCATCATCTACAGGATCCTTTTGGTGCATGTTTTCGCGCTCCTGATGGCCAGAGTGAAATTCAGCTGGGGCGAGATCTTCGGGCCCATCCGCGGCGACAGGAGGCTGGCGCTGAAATACCTGGCGGCGGGAGCGGTGATCACCACCAACTGGAGCACGTACATCTGGGCGGTCAACGCCGGGCACGTGATCGACGCCAGCATCGGCTACTACATCGAACCGCTGGTGGTCTGCGTCTTCGGCATGATCTTCTTCAAAGAAAAGCTGACGGTGTACAAGACGACGGCCATGGTCCTGGCCATCATCGCTGTGGTGATCCTGCTGGTGCATTTTCACAAGCTGCCGGGGATCGCCCTGGGCATCGCCATCTCCTTCGCAGTCTATTCGGCCATCAAGAAAACGGTCTCCCAGCCGCCGCTGATCTCTCTGGTCTACGAGACCATCTTTTTCGCGCCGCCGGCGCTGGCGGTGATCATCTGGCTGGAAGTCACCGGCCGGGGGGCGCTGGACGCGCTGGCGCCGGGACACTGGTGGCAGTATGTCCTGCTTTTACTCTGCGGACTGGTGACGGTGGTGCCGCTGTCGCTGTTCGCCTCGGCGGCCCAGAAAGTGCCCATGTTCACGCTAGGACTGACGGAATACATCAGCCCCACGCTGTCCCTGATCCTGGGCGTGTTCTTCTTCAAGGAAGCCTTCGACGGCGTTCAGTTCCTGGCCGTGGCCATCATCTGGGTGGGCCTGGTGTTCTTCTCCTTCGGCGAATTGAGGGAGCAAAGGCAGGCCATGCAGGCGGGCGGTTCCGGCCGATAGCTTCACAAAAGCAGGTCGGCTGCAGACCCCGCGCCGATTGCCTGGCGGACTATCGTTCGCTCCCGTAAGAGCGAACGGAGTCGCTGATCATATGGAGCAGATCAGTGTTCAGTAAAGATATAACTGCGAAATAATCATTTCTACACAAAGTATGTGATCCCCTCGTCATCGTTGGCATATTCAAATGCATTTGAGAGCCTCGAGTATAGATGTTCTTTCATATTTTCGGATTCTATACCATTTACCCCCTCATCCATGCATAATCGATTTTTTTAACGATGAATCTTTACTTTATGTCGAGAGCGAAGGACGTGATGGGCTGTAAATGGGGTGGAAAGTACAGAATCCAATTATTCGAAGGTGATTCTTTACCAGCACACCAGCCCAGAG
>CACXCQ010000285.1 GCA_902766185.1 uncultured Eubacteriales bacterium | reverse complement strand
GAAATGAGAGCGGGATGTTGTCTGTCGCCCCGGCATTTTCGTGACGACGGCACGAAAGTGTATTGACCCTGTTTTTGCGCTACGTTATAATATCTATGTATGCGCGGTGGAGGGATCACATGCGCGGGAACATTGAATTTCCAGCCTTTCCTGAAGAGGAGTGGGCGTTTTCTCAGAAGCTTTGGAGGACAATAATGAAGAGACTATTTACATCGGAGTCCGTCACGGAAGGACATCCGGACAAGATCTGCGATCAGATTTCTGACGCTATCGTGGATGCGATCCTGGAGCAGGATCCCAATGGCCGTGTGGCCGCGGAGACCACAGTGAACACCGGATACGCCATGGTGATGGGCGAGATCAGCACGGAATGCTATGTGGATATTCCGAAGCTGGTGAGGCAGGTGATCTGTGACATCGGATACACCAGAGCCAAGTATGGATTTGACGGAACTACATGCGCGGTGATGACGTCCATCGACGAGCAGTCGCCGGACATCGCCATGGGAGTCAACGAGGCGCTGGAGTACAAGGACGGCACCATGCAACACGAGCGGGACGTTGAGGAGATCGGCGCCGGTGACCAGGGGATCATGTTCGGATTCGCCTGCAACGAGACGCCGGAGATGATGCCCATGCCGATCGCGCTGGCCCACAGACTGGCCCGGCGGCTGGCCGAGGTCCGCAAGGACGGAACGCTGAAGTATCTGCGCCCCGACGGCAAGACCCAGGTCACCGTGGAATACGATGATGACAAGGTCAAGAGAATCGATACTGTGGTCATTTCCACGCAGCACGACGCAGAGGTGAGCCTGGAGCAGATCCGGACGGACCTCATCGAGCACGTGATCCGGCCGGTGATCCAGCCTTCGCTGATGGATGCCCAGACCAGGATCCTGATCAACCCCACCGGACGGTTCGTCATCGGCGGCCCCCAGGGGGATTCCGGACTCACGGGACGCAAGATCATCGTTGACACCTACGGCGGCTATGCACGTCACGGCGGCGGCGCCTTCCGCGGCAAGGACCCCACGAAGGTGGACCGTTCCGCAGCATACGCAGCTCGTCACGCAGCGAAAAACCTGGTCGCAGCGGGACTGGCGGACAAGTGCGAACTGCAGCTGGCCTACGCCATCGGCGTCGCAAAACCTGTCTCCATCCTGGTGGATTCTTTCGGAACGGGAAGACTGCCGGATGAGAAGCTGGCGGAGATCGTGCAGAAGCATTTCGACTTCCGCCCGGCAGCCATCATCAGAGACCTGGATCTGCGCAAGCCCATCTACCGCAAGGTTGCGGCCTACGGCCACTTCGGCAGGACCGACATCGACCTGACCTGGGAGCGGCTGGACAAGGCGGCAGAGCTGAAGCAGGAACTCTATAAGTAGCCGGGGCGCCGGCGGGTGCCGGCAGCACGCAACAGCCGGCGGCACATCATCAATTACATCAGGAGAACATCAGAACAGAATGGGAATCAAAGTAGCTAAATTTGGAGGATCCTCCGTCGCGGACGCGATCCAGATCAACAAAATCAAAGGCATTATCGAAGCGGATGATGACATCCGGTACGTGGTGGTCTCGGCACCGGGCAAGCGGTTCAGCGAAGACACGAAGGTCACAGATCTGCTGTATCTGTGCCGGACCCACATCGAACATAAACTGGCCTACGAGCAGATCTTTCAGGTGATCTGCGAGCGCTTCCTGTCCATGGAAAGCAGCCTGGGCGTGGACGTGGGCATGAAAGAAGAACTGGCGGAGATCCGCCGCAACATCAATGCGGAGACCCCCGTCGATTACATCGCCAGCAGAGGCGAATACCTGAACGCAAAGCTGATCGCGGCCTACCTGGGTTTTGAATTCATCGACGCCGCGAAGGTCGTGAAATTCAGCGATAAAGGCAAGTTTATGGAGGAGAGGACCAACGAGGAGTTGGAGGAGGCGTTGAGCAAGTGCGACAGGGCCGTCATCCCGGGATTCTACGGATCGCGGGTCGACGGGAGCATCAAGACCTTCTCCAGAGGCGGCTCCGACATCACCGGCGCGCTGGTGGCCCGTGCGGCCAAAGCGGACGTCTACGAGAACTGGACCGACGTATCTGGATTCCTGGTGGCGGATCCGCGGATCGTGGAGAACCCCAAGCCCATCAGCCGGATCTCCTACCGGGAACTGCGGGAGCTGGCCTACATGGGCGCATCCGTGCTTCATGAAGACGCCATCTACCCGGCCAAGGTAGCTAACATCCCCATCAATATCCGCAACACCAACCGGCCCCAGGATCCGGGAACCATGATCACCTCCGAGCCTGCGAAGCTGGACGACGGACAGATCATCTCCGGCATCGCCGGCAGCAAGGACTTTACGTCCATCACGGTCTACAACAGCCACATGATCGGACAGAAGGGCTTCATCCGCAAGATGGCCGGCATCCTGGAGGATCACGATGTGACCATCGAGCACATCCCCAGCGGCATCGAGACCGTGTCCGTCGTCCTCAACAACAAGATCATCGAGGGCAAGACGGAGGAGATCCTGGAGGAGTTCGAACGGCAGCTGAAGCCGGAGGCTTTGGACGTGGTCACGGACATGGCGCTGATCGCCACCGTAGGCGCGGGCATGGCCATGCGCAAGGGAACGTCAGCCAGGCTGTTCACGGCGCTGGCCAACGCGGACGTCAACATCCGGATGATCGACCAGGGCTCCAGCGAAATGAACATCATCGTCGGCGTGGCCAACAAGGATTTCGAGAAGGCCATCCGGGCGATTTACAAGGCATTCGTAGGCTAGCCGCCGCGCAAAGGCAGGACAGCCGCGCAAAGGCAGGACAGAACAAAGAAAGAGAAGAGCCACTGCAAGCGATCCGCGCAGTGGCTCTTTTTTCACGATTTTAGTGCGTTTTCGCGATTTTGCCCAGTTTTTGCACAATTATGTCGCGGTGCCCAAATCCCGGGGAACTTAACTTGACGAATCCGGCCGGTAGTCGGATACTGTATACAGACACTTTTTATCGAGCTGTATGGAGGTTTATCATGGTTTCACAAGTCATTGCCGTTGCGATCTTTGTGGCCGTCATCGGCGTGATCGTATCGGAAAAACTGCACCGGGCAGCCTGCGCGCTGATCGGCGCTATGCTGCTTATACTCATCGGGATCCTGGAGCCGAAGGAGGCTCTGGGGTTTATTGATTTCAACACCATCGGCGTGCTCATCGGCATGATGATGTTCGTCGCCGTGGTGAAGAATTCCGGTATTTTTGAATATCTGGCCATCAAGTCGGCGAAGATCGCCAAGGGCAATCCCTGGCGGATCATGATCGCCTTCATGATCATCACCGCGGTGCTGTCCGCCTTCCTGGACAACGTGACCACGGTGCTGCTCATCGGACCCATGACCTTCAGCATCTGCCAGAAGCTGGAGCTGAACCCGGTGCCCTACCTGATGACCCAGATCATGTCATCCAACCTGGGCGGCACCGCCACCCTGATCGGCGACCCCCCGAACATCATGATCGGCAGCGCGGCGGACATTTCCTTCGCCCAGTTCGTCATCTACGACGGACCCATCGTGGTGATCTCCATGGTGGCTGCCATCTTCATGTTCCGGTTCATCTACGGCAAGGGCCTGTCGGTTTCCCCGGAGAAGATGGAGCTGATCATGCAGATGGATGAGAAGGAGCAGATCAGAGATCAGGCGCTGTTCGTCAAGAGCGTCATCATGATCTTCCTGGTGGCCCTGGCCTTCATCCTGCACGATGCGCTGGGGCTTAAGACCAGCATCATCGCCCTGTCCTGCGCCGCGCTGATGATCATGATCGGCCGCCAGGATGTGGAAGAGACCGTCCACGATGTGGAGTGGCCCACCATCGTCTTCTTCGCCTTCCTCTTCATCGTCGTCGGAGGCCTGGAGAAGGTGGGCATCATCCAGAACATCGCGGACCTGATGGTCTCCACCACGGGAACCCACTACGTGATCCTCATGCTGGTCATCCTGTGGGTATCCGCCATCTGCTCGGCAGTGCTTGACAACATCCCGTTCGTCGCAACTCTGATCCCGCTGATCATGACCATGGAGGCCGACGGCATCGACGTGTGGCCCCTCTGGTGGGCGGTATCCATCGGCGCCTGCTTCGGCGGCAACGGCACAATCATCGGCGCTTCCGCCAACGTAGTCCTCACCGGCATCGCCGGCCGCAGAGGATATCCCATCACCTTCATCGACTTCCTGAAGATCGGTGCCCCGGTGATGCTCATGTCCGTGGTGCTGGCCACCGTATATCTGCTGGTGCTCTTCGGAGGGTACTGGAAGTAAGCGCGCCGCCGGCCCAAAGGCTGGCAAGCCGCGCGGCAGGACCTGCCTTTGCGTAATACACTGTGAAGTCTCTGTGAAACCCGGGGACTCATGCTTTACAATCGGCCCGTCAATAGGCTATACTGTTAAATGGAGTTTTATCGTTATCCCGCGAAAGTCGAGGAACATCCATGGATAGCCTGACGGGCCAGATCGTTTTAATTATCATACTGATCATTCTCTCCGGATACTTCAGCGCCACGGAGACAGCTTTTACGTCCGTGAACCGGATCCGGATGAAGAATCTGGCCGGGGACGGGAACAAGAAAGCGGAGAAGGTGCTGTCCCTTTCGGAGAAATACGACAAGCTGCTGACCACCATTCTGATCGGCAACAACATCGTCAACATCTGGATGACAGCCATCGCCACAGCGCTCTGTATCCTGTTGTATGGTGAGCACGGAGCGGTCATCGCCACCGTCGTCATCACCATCGTCGTCCTCATTTTCGGGGAGATCACACCCAAGAACATCGCTAAGGAGAAGTCGGAGGGCTTTTCCATGTTCAGCGCGCCCTTTATCGGGGGACTGATGACGATCCTCACGCCGGTGACCTGGATCTTCTCCAAATGGAAGCAGTTCATCACCTGGCTGTTCAAGATCGACGAGGACGAGATCATCACCGACGACGAGATCCTCACCATGGTCGAGGAGGCGGAGACCGGCGGGCAGCTGGACGAGGACCGGAGCGAGCTGATCCAGAACGCCATCGAGTTCGACGAGCTGACGGCGGAGGACGTGATGACCCCGCGGCCGGACATGGTGGCGGTGGACACCGACTGCACCAGCGAGGAGCTGGCGACGCTGTTCAGGGAGACGGGATACTCCAGACTTCCGGTGTACGAGGAGGATATCGACCGCATCATCGGAGTCATCAACCAGAAAGACTTCCACAACCACATCGTGGGAACAGATAAAAAGATCACCGACTATATCATTCCGGTGGTGTTCGTGGCGGAGACCATCAAGATCTTCGACCTGCTGCGGAAGATGCAGCAGCTGAAGACGCACATGGCCATCGTCATCGACGAGTACGGCGGAACCGAGGGCCTGGTCACCATGGAGGACATCATCGAGGAACTGGTGGGCGAGATCTACGATGAGCACGACGTGGTCATCAACAAGGAGATCCTGCCTTTGCAGAACGGCAGCTATCGGGTGCAGGCCAGCGCCAACGTGGAGAAGATCTTCGATTATCTGGACATCGATGAGGAGATCCAGGAGGTGAACACCATCAACGGATGGGTGGCCATGAATCTGGACAGACTGCCGAAGCGGGATGACCGGTTCGAAACCAGACTGGGAGATAAGCTGCTGAAGGTCCGGGTGACCAAGGCGGATGACAGGAAGGCAATTGAGATCAACCTTGCCTGTGAGACGGTAAGTGAAGAAGAGGAAACGGAGGAACGGGACAAATGAGTTTCATGGAGAAAATCTTCGGCGACCTGAACGAGAAGGAAGTCAGGAAAGTCGAGAAGATCGCGGATAAGGTCATGGCGCTGGACGAGCAGATGCAGGGTCTGACCGATGACGAGCTCCGGGGCAAGACCCAGGAGTTCAAGGAGAGGATCGCCGGCGGGGAGAGCCTGGACGATCTTCTGCCGGAAGCCTTTGCGGTATGCCGGGAAGGTGCCTGGCGGTCTCTGGGCATGAAGCACTTCCGGGTGCAGGTCATCGGCGGCATCGT
>CACXCQ010000284.1 GCA_902766185.1 uncultured Eubacteriales bacterium | reverse complement strand
GAGCTGAATCACTTCTACGTGGACAACGCGGCCATGCAGCTGGTGAGGGGACCGAAGCAGTTCGACGTCGTCGTCACCAGCAACATCTTCGGGGATATCCTCTCCGACGAGGCGAGCCAGGTGACGGGTTCCATCGGCATGCTGCCCTCGGCGAGCCTGGCCACCGGAAACTTCGGTATGTACGAGCCGGTCCACGGTTCCGCGCCGGACATCGCCGGGCAGGATATGGCCAACCCCATGGCAACGATCCTGTCTGCGGCCATGATGCTGCGCTACTCCTTCGGGCTTCTGGAGGAAGCGGCGGACATCGAGAGGGCGGTCCAGCAGGTCCTGAAGGACGGGTACCGCACCGCGGATATCGCAAAACCAGGCGAGGTCGTGATCGGAACGGAAAAGTGCGGGCAGCTGATCTGCGCGGCCGTTCGGGGATAAGGCGCGCGGCCGATCGGGTCCGCACCTCCTCTTGAGACAAACGCAATACAAAACGGAGACTGCCGCTGCGGCAATCTCCGTTATTTTTTCTCATTGGATCATGATTGGACGAAGTCCTTATGATCAGTCCTCGTCGTAGGGCTTGAGGTTGTCGGCCCAGATCAGGTCGACGCCGGTCGCGGCCTGGACTTCTTCCTTCGTGTAGTCCGGGTGCAGCTCGGAAACCATGATGCCTTCCGGAGTGACGGACATGACCGCCATCTCGGTGATGATCTTGGTGACGCACTTCTCCGCGGTCAGCGGCAGGCTGCATCTTTTCTTGATCTTGTGGTTACCCTTCTGGGTGTGGAGCATGGTGATGATAACCTCGGGGCATCCTACGCACAGGTCCATGGCGCCGCCCATTCCGGCTACCTTCTTGCCCGGGACGATCCAGTTGGCCAGGTCTCCGTTCTCGGCTACTTCCATAGCACCCAGAACTGTGGCCTTGACGTGTCCGCCTCTGACCAGCCCGAAGGACTCGGCTGTGTCAAAGTACTTTACTCTGGGGAGAGCCGTGACATACTGTCCGCCGGAATTGATGATGTCCACGTCCAGCGTTTCCTCGTCTGCCAGAGCGTCGATGCCGGCAAAACCGTTCTCGGAATGGCATGTAACGATGATGTCCTCAGCAATGTAGTCCGCAACCATGGTCGGCATGCCGATACCCAGGTTGATGAAATCTCCGTCTTCGAATTCCTTCGCGCATCTCTTTGCGATTCTTGTCTTTAAATCTGCCATTTCTTCTCTCCTTCCACGATCGTATCAACCAGAACGCCGGCGACCTGCCAGATGTCAGGATCAACTTCGCCGATCTCCACCAGTTTCTCCGGAGCGATAATTGTATGCTTGGCTGCGCCGGCCATTACGATGTTGAAGTTTCTCGTGGCCTTGGAGCACATGTAGTTGCCGAATTTGTCCGCCAGGGACGGTCTGATGAAAGCGAAGTCCGCGTGCAGCGGTCTCTCGAAGAGCCACTTCTTACCGTCGATCTCCACGACCTTCTTCTCGCGGCCCAGCTCATCCAGCTCGGTCTCCATAGGAGTTCCCAGACCTACCGGTGTGAGAACGTCGCCCAGACCATAAGCTGCCGCTCTGATCTTCTCAGCCAGGGTGCCCTGGGGAACCAGAGTGTACTTCAGTGAACCATCAGCGAACTGCTCGTTCAGTCTCGGGTTGACACCAACGTGGGACATGATGACGTGATCCACCATGTGGTGCTCCAACAGTTTGCCGATACCTCTAGGGGTCTTTGCTGCGAACTGATCCGCCGGCTGGCCCTCTGCCAGGCCACCGTCATTGCCGATGACTGTCAGATGCTTTACGCCTTTGCGAACCAGAGCATCCATGAGGATCTCAGGAGAACCTGTTGCCAGGAATCCCGCGACCATTATGGTCATGCCGTCCTCAACGCCTGCGACCGCCTCATCCGGCGTCAGAATTTTATTGATCATACTTAACCACCTTTCTTCTTTTATGAAGTTATCGTCTGTAATGCCGGCCGGAACAGTTCCAATCCGGTACAATGACATTATTATAGCATACTTTAGAAAAAAGCAAAATTCATGCCACAAATAAAGTGCTAATTTGTTGTGTTTTTACGGCCGGCGGGGCAGTCAATGCGAGGCCCCGATCCGGGGATATTGTTGCTGCAATGCAACGGGACTTGCGGGTCCGCAATACCGCGGACGCTCAGCGCGCTGTGCCTGGCGCGCAACGCTCTGACAAAGCGAACACATTTCGTATCGATACAAACGTCTTGGTGAACCGGAT
>CACXCQ010000283.1 GCA_902766185.1 uncultured Eubacteriales bacterium | reverse complement strand
CGGTGAGGATCACGAGCACCCCCTCCGGGATCCTGCCGAAATAGTCCACCAGCGCCTTGTACTGCCGGGTGTCTCCCGATTGGCTCCTGGCCTCAGCGCTGCCTTTGTTGGGTTCGATGGAGGACGGAAATCTCCCCCGCCGGTCCACTATCCCGGATAGCAGGACCACCCGCCGTTCCGACAGCAGACTGATGGTCTCCGCATTTTCCTCCAGGGCCTGCGCTGTGATCTCGCTTCCGCTCAGGCTGACAAAGTCCATCTGCCGGGTCGCCGGATCCACGAATCTGCGGATCAGAACGTCTTTGTAATGCTCCGTCAGATAGTCCTCGTTTCCGCACAGCAAAACGAGACCGGGAATGCTCCCGGCCTTAAGATCCTTCTCGATCCGGATAAATGCGTGTTCTGATGAAGTGTTCCCCTTGGCCATACGCATATGATAACACATCTTCCGCCCGGGGCGTAGAATTAATTCCTGAACCAGACGGGATCGCTCCAAGCGGAGCGGTACTTCCTGCCCTTCACGGTCTTGACCGCCCGGACCTTCACGTAATACGTCTTCCCGGGCTTGAGTCCGGGAACGGCGATCTTATTCTTTTTCACCGTGTATGTCCTGGCTCCCGTGAAGGTGCTTGTCCGGGAGATCATGACCTGATACTTTCCCTGGCTTTTGCTCCACGTGATCGTGGCTTTCGTTCTCTTACCGGAGAGCCGGATCTTCTTGTTCTTCATGGAAACGGTCTGCGGAACGATGTCGAATCCCGTTTTGATCCGCACGTTCTTCGCGTAGTTCCCGGTCAGAGTCACCGTTACCTTGTGATGGCCGATGGCCGGGCTGTTCTTCGGATAGGAGACCTTATAGGAGGTCAGGATGCGTCCGCCGTAATTCACCGTTACTCCTGGCGTCTTCTTTTTGCCGTCGTAGGCGTAGGTGGTCTGGGAAAGCGTGACCTCAGGAATCCCTTTGAGACTGATCGGAGCAAGCTGGGCAGAGTTGGCGAAGTTGGGCATGCCGTTGCCGAATTCCAGATCCTTCCCCTGCGCTCCCAGATCATCGGAGATCTGCGCCAGCTGATCGTAGATCGTATCCGGCGAATTCTTCGTGTTCTCCATAATCAGAAAGGCTGCGCTGGCGCTGACGTAGGGGCACGCGAAGGATGTTCCCTGATTGGTCACATATCCGCTGTCGTCCCTTGCGCTGGCCAGGGTCAGATTCGCCCCCGGCGCCACAAAATCCAGGTTCTCCCCGGTCTTGCTGAACACGGCGTGTCTGCCTCCCTGATCGATGGCGCCTACGGAGACGGCATATGGGCTGTCCGCCGGATAGAAGCGTTTGCCGGTGATGCTGTCCACCATGTTTCCTCCCTTGTTTCCCGAGGACGTACAGACGATGGAGCCTTTGCCTGTGACCTCCGCAAGGGCGCTGTCGATCTTCTCGCAGTCCGCCTTGTTGCAGTAGTCGCCGTAGGAGATGTTGATCACATCCGCCTTCTGCTGCTGCGCTGCCTGCAGGGCTTTGATCATTCCGGAAAGCGTGGCGTAGGCCACGTTGGTTCCCGTCGCGTTTCTGGTGATCTTGAGGACGAGAAGCTGGACATTCGGCGGTGTGGATTCGGCGATGACTCCGCTGACCATAGTGCCGTGGCCGTTATCATCCTCGATGCTCCCGCCCGGTTCCACAATGTTCATGCTGTCTGGGGATATCGCTGTTCCGCGGAAGATCTCATGGCCGCTGTTGATTCCGGAATCCAGCACCGCGACGGTGATCGGCCGGGCATTGTCCGCGTTCTTGCGGATCTCTTCGTCAAGATACATGCTGGTGGTTCCCCAGCCTTTGTATGGGGAGACGGCCGCTTCATCTGTATCCGCATCCGCTTCGGGCGACTCGCTCTCCGGCATCAGGATCCGGTCCATGATCACGCGGTCCTCACCGTAAGCCTCGACGAGAAGATCGTACCCTTGTTTCAGGGCCTCCTCATCGCCGTAGATCAGCGTCGTCTCTCCGTCATACACGACGGCTCTGTCCGCCCCAAAGCAGTTTCCCGCTTCATCCGGCTCCACTGCTCCGCTCACCAGGATCGTCCCCAGCCGGTAGTCGGAAAGCACCCGGATCCTGCTTTTGCTCTCGGCCGCCACGTGATACCCTTCGGTGCTCTCGATAGCCTCCGCCACCGCGTCCCTGCTGCCTTCCACCTCGTCGAAATCCGTTCCGAAGACCTCCTCAAAAGAGCCGGTACTTTCTCCTTTTTTGCCGGTGATGATCCTGCCGGAAGAGACTTTTACATCAAAAGCCACGGAATCCGTCTCCGGCGCCGTGAGCTGCAT
>CACXCQ010000282.1 GCA_902766185.1 uncultured Eubacteriales bacterium | reverse complement strand
GATCAAGGTCCGTGACGCGGGAGATTTCTCCTATAAAGCAAAAACCCGGACCGCGAACGTGATCGTTCGGATCCGGTAAATAAGGCGCTCCCTCAGATCGCGGCAGTGGCGGCTTTCAGCCACTGCCGTTCTTTTTCGTCGAGATGAGGCACGATCTGCTCGTAGACCATCTGGTGATACTGGTTCAGGTAGGCGATCTCGTCCGGCTGCATCTGCTCCGCCAGGAGCCCTTCCAGGTCGAAGGGCGCCAGAGTCACTTCCTCGAAGCGCATGAACTGGCCGTATTCCGTCAGTTCTGCCTTCCGGCACAAAAGCAGGCTTTCGTGCCGGATGCCGAAGGCGCCTTCCTCATAGTAACCCGGCTCATCGGAGGTGAGCATGCCCTCTTCGAAGGGCGGCATAGGCGGGAAGCGGTTCCGTCCGTCCCAGTAGATGTCGTTGGGGTCCTCGTGTACGTTCAGGAAGTGCCCGACGCCGTGCCCGGTTCCGTGCCGGTAATCAAGGCCCATCTGCCAGAGGGGTTCGTGGGCCAGGTAATCGAGATTCTCCCCATTCAGACCTTCAGGGAATACTGCCCTGGCCAGATCGATGTGCCCGCGAAGGACCGCGGTGAACATGGTCTTTTCGTGCTCCGTTAAAGGACCGAGCACGATGGTCCGGGTGATGTCCGTCGTTCCGTCCAGATACTGTCCGCCGGAATCGATCAGCACCATGCTCCGGGGTTCCAAAGGAACATCGCTCTCGGGTGTGGCGGCGTAGTGCACGATGGCGCCGTGGGGACCGTAGCCGACGATGGCCTCAAAGCTGTCCCCCATGAACAGGTCCTGCTGCGCGCGGAACTCGTGAAGCTTCTCCGCCGCGGAGATCTCCGTAATGCCCATGGATGATCCGCTCTCTGCCGCCTCTGCGGCGCGCGTCTTGAGCCAGTACAGGAATTTGCACATGGCGACCCCGTCCTTCAGATGGGCGGAGCGGATGCCCTCCATTTCTGTGGGGTTCTTGACGGCCTTTCTCTTCATGGCCGGGCTGTATTCGTCGATCACCCGCAGGTCCTTCGGCAGGGACTGCAGGATCCGCTCGCTGCAGGTCTTGCGGTCCAGCATGACCGCAAACGCGTGCTCCGCCGCCGCGCTTTCCGCCAGCTCAGCGTAGAAGCGGTCATATGGGCGGAGCTCTACGCCGTCCCGGGCGAGCTCCGCCGCCAGCTCCGGCGCAAAGGCGGGAGCATCCGCGTAGAGGAGCACTCTGCCCGAAGTGACGATCACGAACGAGAAGAACACCGGGTTGCACAGCACGTCGCTGCCCCGCAGATTCATGAGCCAGGCGATGTCGCTCAGCTGGGAGAGGATCAGCGCGTCCGCGCCGGCCGCGGCCATATCCTCGCGGATGGCCGCGATCTTCTCTGCCCGCGAAACCCCGGCGTACTGGAGGGGATAGTCGAACGCGGGATGGAATTCCGCTGCCGGACGGTCCGCCCAGATCTCTCCCACAAGGTCCATATCCGTGCTCAGCGTGAAGCTGCCCGCGGCGGTGCTCCCGCGAAGATGCTCCGCCCAGGCGCTGCTCACCAGACGCCCATCGACGCTGATGGTGCTCCCGTGGTCCAGCTTTTGCAGGAGGTATTCGTGGATCTTCATGGTGCCGGGAAGGCGGTCCTTGTAGAGGGTCATGCCGCTTCCGGCAAGCTGGTCCGCCGCCTGCAGGAAGTACCGGCTGTCCGTCCACAGGCCCGCGTCATCCAAAGTGATTACCGCAGTGCCCGCGGAGCCGGTGAATCCCGTGATGAATTCCCTGGTTTTGTAGTGATCGCTGGTGTATTCCGACATGTGGGGATCGCCGGTGGGAACGATGCAGGCATCGACTGCCTTTGCGCGCATGAGCTCCCGCAGAGCGGCGATCCGTTCGGGCACGGAATGGTTCGTTGTTACGTTTGTCATGATGGCCTCCGTGATGGGGTCTTCAGCAGCAGCTTATCTCTTGTTGGACTGGATCCAGATGCCGTTTTCCTCCGCCTTGCGGATCAGCTCCTCCCGGAAGTCCGGGTGGGCGATGGAGATCAGCATCTCTGCCCGCTCCCAGGTGGACCGGCCGACCAGATTGACCATGCCGTATTCCGTCACCATGTAGTAGGCCTGGCTGCGGGGGTCAGTTACGATGTCCCCGTTGAAGGTGGGGACGATGCGGGAACGAAGGGTTCCGTTCTTTTCGCGGTAGGTGGAGGTCATGCAGATGAAGGCCTTGCCTCCCCGGGACATGGCTGCGCCGGTCAGGTAGTCCAGTTGCCCGCCGGTCCCGCTGATCTGGCGCGTGCCCACGCTTTCCGCGCTGACCTGTCCGAAAAGATCCACCGCGATGCAGTTGTTGATGGAGATCATGTTGTCGAGCTGCGCGATGACGCCGGGGGAATTGAGGAACTCCAGGGGCATGAACGCCACGCCGGGATTCTCGTCCACGAATTCGTATACCTTCTCCGTGCCGAAGGCCATGCCGGTGACGCCGCAGCCGGTCATATGATTTTTCCTGGCGTTGGTCAGCTTACCGGCTTCCGTCAGCGCAACGTAGGCATCCGAGCAAAGCTCCGTATGCATGCCCAGATCCTTCAGGTCCGAATCGACCAGCATGCTCCCGAGAACGTTGGGCATGCCGCCGATGCCGAACTGGAGCGTCGCGCCGTCGGGGATCAGGGGCATGATCTCCCTGGCGATGGCACGGTCCTCTTCCGTGGCGGGATGCAAGGGCACTGTGGGCAGGGGAGCATGCTCCCCCTCGACGACCATGTCCACATCGGAAATGTGGATCGCCTGTCCGAAGCCGCCGCAGACCCTGGGCAGCTGCTCGTCGATCTCCAGGATCACCACGTCGGCAGTTTCCAGGATTCCTTTGGCAACGCCGGAAGCGACGGAGAGGTTGAAATAGCCGTGGCGGTCCATGGGGCAGGCGGCGCACATGGCGACGTTCACCGTCAGGAAGTGGCGGTAGTAGGGCACCAGATTCCGGAATATCATGGGGATGAAGTTGCAGAGCCCCTCATCGCAGAGCTTCCGCTCGTACGCGGAGCAGTGCCAGCTGTTGTAGATGAAATGCTCCCGCTTGGGGTCTGCCTCCACCGTTCTCAGGGGCTTGAAGATGAGGTTTCCCCGGATCTTCACGTCCTTCAGTTCGTCCACCCGCTTGGCAAGAGCCGCATCCAAAAGCTCCGGGAAGGCGAGGTTCGTGGCATAGTCGATCCAGTCACCGCTCTTGACGATGCTGACCGCCTCCTCCGGGGTGCGCAGCTTGCTGCGGTATTCGTTCATGTAATCCATTTCCGTTCCTCCGTGTATAGGGAAATTATAGCACAGAAATCACCGCCGGTGAGCAAAAGCAGGGCAGACATACGATTGACGCTGCGCTCCGGGATATACTATAATAGCCGGGAGAACAAAGGAAGGAAATCTGAACATGACGAATCAACCGACAGAACAGAATCAGAATCAGGAAAAACCGAAGATCACCACAGTCAGGCTGGCGAAGATGGCCATGCTCATCGCCATCTCCATCGTGCTCGTCGCCCTCATCCACTTTCCGATCTTTCCGGCAGTGGCGTTTCTCGAGTACGATCCGGCGGACATTCCGATCCTTCTGGGGACCTTCGCTTTCGGACCGGTGGCTGGAGTCCTGCTGACCATCGTCACCGCCATCATACAGGGAACCACCGTCAGCGCGGCCAGCGGCGTATACGGCATACTGATGCACATCATCGCTACCAGCGCTCTTGTCATAACGGCGGGTGTCATCTATAAGTTCAACAAGACCCGCAAGGGTGCCGTCATCGGGCTGATCTGCGGCGTGATCGCCATGACCATCGTCATGATCGGCGCCAACATGGTCATCACCCCGATTTTCATGGGCGTGCCCGCAAGCGTGGTGTGGGATCTGATGCCCTTCATCGCCGGATTCAACGCCATCAAAGCCGGGATCAACGGGATCGTCACCTTCCTGGTGTACAAGCGGATCTCCGGATTCCTGCACAAACAGTAAGGGCCCGGAGCGGCCGGAAATCGCTTATCATATGGGCCGGATCAGTGTTTATTATCGTTACGGCTTCAAAAAAAACAATTCTGTGCTAAGTATGTGATGCCCCCGCAATCAGCGGTATATTCACATGTTGTTGAGGGCCTCGATTGCAGATGTGCTCTCTTTTTTTCGGATTCTATACGG
>CACXCQ010000281.1 GCA_902766185.1 uncultured Eubacteriales bacterium | reverse complement strand
TAGAGACGGAAGATGTCCCTCACCACGTACTTGATGTGGTTCTCGTTGTCCGCCGCCTGGATCGCGGAGGAAAATCTCCAGTCGATCTCCAGCTGTTCCATCACGTGGTCGTAATTGCCGGAGTTCTCCAGTTTGGCTTTGACGCCGCCCACTTCCTTGTGGCCCATCTCCATGTCGAAGCCATACTGCTCGAGCACCAGCATGACCTCCTCCAGGGCAGTCCGGACAGGCCCTGAAGTCCGCTTCCAGTACTGCTCCTTGAGCATCTGAGCTGTGGAGAGCTGTTCTCTGTCCGCGTCGTCCTCAGGGGAACGGACCCAGAACTCCAGCTCTGTGGCGGCGGTGATCATGATCTCGTCGATGTCATCTACGCTGTCCAGATCCATCTCCGCAAAAGCGTAAGGATGCTCCCGAAGGAGTTCCAGCAGGTCTTCCTTGAAATTTTTGATGGCGTCGCGCAGGATCACCCGGGATCCTACGCCTTCATCGTCGTCGTGCACCAGGGAGGACGGGATCCGCAGGGTCCCCACCGGCAGCCCCGTCTCGGGGTCGGGATAACTGAAATTGTGATCCACGAACCAGTTGACGGTGGTGTCGGGAATGATGTCCACCTTGGCGTTGTTCAGTCTGGCGATCTTGGGCAGCACGACGGAGGAGCCGTCGGTCTGAACGCCCTCCCGAAGGAATTTGCCGATGTCCTTCAGGAATTCGCTCACCGGAATCTTCTCGTCCGTGTCGTGGCCGCCGATGTCGATGCCCACCAGAGAAACGAACTTCACCTCCGGATGGGCCAGAAGCACTCTCCGGATCTCCGCCTCGCTGTGCCGGTCGGCGGATATCCTGAACAACATTTTACTGAAATCATAGTTGAGCATGGGTTTCTCCGTATCATGTATGAAAAGCATAAAGACATCCCCGGGATCTTCCCGGGAATGTCCTGATATTCATTTCGTAGCGGCAGTTAGTCGGCCAGCTGGTTCAGGTAATTCTCCAGCTCATCCATGTACTTGCCGTACTTGGCCCAGTCGCCGTCCTTCAGCGCGTCCTGAGCGTCGTCGTAGGCAGCCTGTGCAGCGGCGATGAGCTCGGTCTTGGTCATGGTATCCTTACCCTTATCCTTGTCGCCGTCGCCCTGTTCCGCGTCATCACTGCCTTTGCTCTCGTGGGCGCTGCCCTCACCGAAGAGGGAGTTCAGCGCTTCCGCCAGAGTGGACTCATAAGCGATCTCGTCACCGTAGACCACGATTACCCTCTTGACTTCCGGAATACTGGAGTTCGTCGCTTCCAGATATACCGGCTCGACATAGAGGAGCGAATCCTCGATGGGGATCACGAAGAGGTTGCCTCGGCTGTACTTGGAACCGGAGGAATCCCACAGGGAGAATTCCTTGGAGATCTCCGTGTTCTGGTCGATCTGGGCCTCCACCTGCATGGGGCCGTAGACGACCTTGCTCTTGGGCATCTGGTACAGCACCAGCTTGCCGTATTCCTCGCCGTCGTTTCTGGCGACCAGCAGGCCCATCAGGTTCCGCTTATCCTTCGGGGTGAAGGGGATGGAATTGACGAATTCCGCTGACTTCTCGCCCGGCAGCTTCATGATGTAGTAGTTCGGCGTCATGGCCTGCTCTTCGGTGCCGTAGATCTCGCTGGCGATCTGCCACAGGTCCTCGTTCTGGTAGAAGACCTTCACATCGTTCATGTGATATCTCTGATAGATCTCCGCCTGGATATTCAGCAGGGTTCCCGGATATCTGATGTGGGCCTTGATGCCGTCCGGCATCTCGTCGATGTCCTTGAAGAGCTTCGGATAGATGTTCTTGAAGGTCTGGGCGATGGCGTCGGACTTATCCACGATGTAGTAGCTGGTGTCGCCGTTGTACGCGTCGATAACTACCTTGACGGAGTTGCGGACGTAGTTCACGTCGGTCTCCGCGTTGTAGGGCTCGGAGTAGGGGTACCGGTTGGTTGCCGTATAGGCATCCACGATCCAGTACAGCTTGCCGTCCACCGTAGTCATGTACGGATCCTCATCATAGTCCAGATAAGGCATGATGGTCTTGACCCTGGTCATGATGTTCCGGTTGATCAGGATCTTGGAGCTGCTCTTGATGTTGCCGGAGACCAGCATCTTCAGGGAACGCTCTCTGACGGAGAACATCAGTCTCGTGAGCAGGTTCATCTTGATGCCGGCTTCGCCGTCGTACTTGATGTACTTGTTGCTGTTGCCGTCCGGATAGTCGAACTCATCCTCGGAGGTGTCCACCAGGACGTAGTCGTTGGTCATCTCGCCGAAGTAGATGGCGGGATCCGTTACCTGCAGATCCACTACGGATTCCGGCGGAATGTTGGAGATCAGCATATCCGGCTGGCCGCTGGCGGTGATCTTGTCGACCCGGGACAGCACGACGCCGTAGCCGTGGGTGTACTTCAGGTGCCGGTTCAGCCAGGTGTTGCTGATCTTTTCCTCATCGATCTCACGGGAGGCCAGGAAGGTCTGGGTGTAATCCCCGTCGATGGTGTACCGGTCTACGTCCACGTCCGCGAATTCGTAGTACTGACGAATGGCCTGGGTCTGATTATAGAAGGTATTCGCCGGCGAATAGTCGTTGATACGGATATTGGAGATGGTCTCCTCGTTGGCCGCGATATCGTTGCTGGTCAGGTTCTGCGTGGCCTTGAAGGCCTTCATGTCCACCCCGTCCAGCCCGTAGGCGTACTGGGTGTACTCGATGTTCCTCTCCAGATATTTGCTTTCTTTGTTGATCTCGTCCGGCTGCACGATCAGGCTCTGGACCAGAATGCCGCCGCCCACGCCGATGACGCCGATGAGGATCATCACCAGAGGCGTGATGACTGCAGGCTTAAAGCGCTTCCTGGCAATGCCGATGGCGCATCCGACAGCCGCCACCACGGACAGACCCATCAGGATCCTGTACATCCACAGGGTGACGTTGATGTCGGTGAATCCGGCGCCGTATACAGCTCCGGTGCTTCCAAAGAGCAGGTCGAACTGCTTCAGGAAGAAGTACACGCCCAGCATCAGGAAGAACAGAACGCCGACGACGATGAGCTGCTTCTCCGCGATATGCAGGAGCATGCGCACGTTCTGGTTGTCGATCTGCTGCTTGGGGCTGGGCTTTCTCTGCCCGAAGGGACCGCTGCCTTTGCCGAACTGCGATCCGAACTGCTTGCTGAATCTTCCGAAGACCTCGTTGATCTCGCTGAAGGGATTGTTCTCGTCACCCATCCGGGCACCGGTGTAACGCTCCTCTTCGTCCTCATCATCGTAGTAGTATTCGTCTTCTTCCTCTTCCGGTTCCTCCGGCTCCTCCACCCGAACGAAACTGTTGGGCGTGCGCACCGTCAGCAGGACCATGTAATAGATGAAGGTCAGCAAAGCGAACGCCACGATGAGCATGATGGCCATGGCGTTCAGCTGTTCAATGAAATTCAACTTGAATACATAGAACGAGATGTCATGGTTGTACAGCGGATCCTTGATGTCGAAGTTCGTGCTGTTGACGAACTGCAGAGTCTGGAACCAAAGCCTGGTCACGGCGAAGTATGTAGCCACCACGCCAAAAGCCCCGGCCAGTCCCCACGAGATCAGGTTCAGCTTCCGGTGGTTCGTCTCTTCATCGGACTCCACCTTCTTCATGTATCCCCGTTTCAGGAATTTCAGATAGATGTACGCCAGGAATGTGACGATGACGAATACCGGTACTCCGATCTTCAGCTGGGTGAACAGCTTCGTCAGGAATACGGAAACATAGCCCAGTTCCCGGAACCACATGAAGTCAGTGATCCATCCAATCAGCGCGACGAACAGCAAAATGATCAGGAGCACGATGATGATTATCCCTTTGGCTCCCAGTCCTCGCTTCTTCTTTTCGTTTTTTGTTTCTTGCAATTCAAAACCCTCCGTCAATATTTCTGTGCTGCTTATACCGCTCCACCATTGCCGGCGCTGCCGGTGATCATGTGGATCAGTGTGTTCAGGATATTGTCGATAAACTCAGCTGCTCCGCTGGTAGGCGCCAGCAGTTTGATTCCGATGCCGGCAAGCTCCAGCGCGAAGATGATGCAAAGGATGATCAGGATGATCATCAGGATCAGGCGGCCTACGCCTCCCTTTGACTTCGTATCTTCCTCGTAATATTCCTCGCCTTCGCCGAAGGTGTCCTCAGCCACCGCTTCCTTCGCGGCCCGCTTCTTCTCCTTCGCCTGACGCTTGGCTTCCTTGGCCTTTTCCTTCTCCAGCCGCTTTCTTTCCTTCGGGGAAAGCTTCTCCGTCTCCGCTGCAGTGTCAGCAGCTGCTTCTGCCGCCGCCTGAGCCTCTTCCACCTGGGATTTCGGCATAGGCATGACCATGGTGTCTTCCAGTCCCGGCTTCTCTCCTGCCGCAACCGAAGATACCGCGCCGGCCAGCGCTTCCGCTGCCGCCGCGCCCGTGGCTACCTTCACGGCTGTCTTCGCTATATCGCCCGCAGAAACATCTTCACCCTGGGGGATCACTTCATCCAGAGCGCCTTCAGCGCCATTCTTCAGGACCTCAGCGACTCCCTCCGGACCTTCCTTCACAGCCTGGACGACTTCCTTGGCGGCTGCCGGAGCATCTTCCGCAAAGGCAGGCACTTCTCCGGCAAATCCCGGAACTGCCTCTGCAAAGGCAGGCACTTCCTCGGCGAATGACGGTACTGCCTCCGCGATCGCGGACGCTGCCTCTGCAAATGCCGGTGCTTCTTCAGCAGCGGGGGCTTCCTCGACGAATGCCGGCGCCTCTTCGGCGAATGCCGG
>CACXCQ010000280.1 GCA_902766185.1 uncultured Eubacteriales bacterium | reverse complement strand
CATCTTCACCGTCATCATGGAGATCGTTCTGTTCAACAGCAAAATGGATTCCACGGCGAAGCTGACCTGGATGTTTCTGATGGCGACCCTGCGGGTAGGCGGGGCGATCTTCTATCTGTTCACCCAGGCCAACAC
Organism: uncultured Eubacteriales bacterium; assembly: GCA_902766185.1. Taxonomy (GTDB): domain Bacteria; phylum Bacillota; class Clostridia; order Peptostreptococcales; family Anaerovoracaceae; genus Lentihominibacter. The sequence continues at coordinate 2,793 of CACXCQ010000280.1, read as the reverse complement.
CGGCCACCGGCTCATCAAGGAGAGAGCGGAGAAGATGATAGCTGCAGCGATGGGCGCGATCCCGCAGGATCCCCGGGTGACCGAGCAGCTGCGCAAGGAGGACAACTATACCGACGATCTGCTGAAATACCTGAACCGCAGCGGCTGCTTCCCTGCCTTTGCGGATACGGATGCCACCTTCTTCCCCATGGGCGAGGCCAAGTTCGAGGCGATGCTGGAGGAACTGAAGAAGGCGGAGAAGTACATTTACATGGAGTACTTCATCATCGAAGAGGGCTACATGTGGGGCAGGATCCTCAACATTCTTATCGCAAAGGCAGAGCAGGGCGTGGATGTCCGCGTGGTGTACGATGGAATGTGCGAGATATCCACTCTGCCGACAGACTACTGGAAGCTTCTTGAGGAGAAGGGAATCAAGGCCAAGGCATTCGCCCCGATCGTGCCGCTGCTGTCTTCCCACTTCAATTACAGAGACCATCGCAAGATCTGCGTCATCGACGGCAAAACTGCCTTTACCGGGGGCGTGAACCTGGCCGATGAGTACATCAACAGGGTCGAACGTTTCGGACACTGGAAGGATACGGCGGTGATGCTCAAAGGAGACGCGGCCCGCAGCTTCACCCTGATGTTCCTGCAGATGTGGAACGCCACGGAGAAGGAAGCGGACTTCACGCCGGCGCTGGAGCAGGCGCAGGAGCCTGTGCTGGCGAGCGAGGAGAAAGGCTTCGTGATTCCCTTCTGCGACTGTCCTCTGGATGAGGACAAGGTGGGCGAAGCGGTCTATATGGATGTCCTTTACCGGTCGGGCAGCTACGTGCACATCATGACGCCTTACCTGATTTTGGACGGAGAGCTGGAGACGGCGCTGAAATACGCTGGCCAGCGGGGCATCGATGTGAAGCTGATCCTGCCGGGGATCCCGGACAAGAAGATCGCCTACGCGCTGGCGAAGACCCATTATCCCGCGCTGCTTGATGCAGGAGTGAAGATCTACGAATATACGCCGGGATTCGTTCACGCCAAGGTGTGCGTGAGCGATGATGAGAAGGCCGTAGTGGGAACGATCAACTACGATTACCGCAGCCTGTATCACCACTTCGAATGCGCGACGTACCTGTACAGGACACCGTGCATCGCGGACATAGAAAAGGACTTCCAGGAGACCCTTTCCAGATGCAGGAAGGTCACGAAGGAGACGATTAAGAACGAAGAGAAATTTTACAAGATCGCAGGACCGATCACCAAGTTCATCGCGCCGCTGATGTAACTGCTTAAAGGAGGTGCCACGATGCCGAACACATTGCATGTGGATTATGATCTGATGACGCACGACGAGTCGGAGAAGATCATCAGAGAAGCTATGGAAAAAGCCCGCCAGGTGATTCCGGAGGGGAAGGTGGCGGATTACATTCCGGAGCTGGGAAAGGCGGATCCCAATAAGCTGGGGATCTGCATCTATCCGCTGCAGGGTGAGAAGATCACCATGGGGGATTATCAGACCAGATTCACGATCCAGTCCATTTCGAAGATCATCTCGCTTTGTGTGGCCCTGGAGATCTTCGGGGCGAAAAAGATCTTCGAGAAGGTGGAGGCGGAGCCATCCGGTGAAGCGTTCAACTCTCTGGTGGAGCTGGACCTGAACTCCAACAAGCCCTACAACCCGCTGATCAATTCGGGAGCTCTCGCCATTGCCGGAATGCTCATCGAGGAGGTTTCTTTCCACGATATGCTCCGGTTTTCCCGGGAACTGTGCAGCGACCACGATATCGAACTGAACCGCAAGGTCTATGAGTCGGAGATGTCCACATGCTCCCGCAACCGGGCCATCGCCTACCTGCTGGAGAGCAAGAACATCATCGAGTCCGATGTGGAGGACGCGCTGAAATTCTACACGAAAATGTGCTCGTTGGATGTGACCGCCGAGGGGCTCTCCAATTTCGCCAATCTGCTCGCCAACGATGGCGTGGGGAACATCACGAAGAAGCGGTACCTCGCCAGCGACACGGTGCGGATCCTGAAAACGCTGATGCTTACCTGCGGTATGTACGACGGCTCCGGGACCTACGCCCTGGAGGTCGGCATTCCCACAAAATCAGGTGTGGGCGGAGGTCTGATGGCGGTGTCGGACAAGAGAGCCGGCATCGGCGTCTTCGGGCCGTCCCTGGATCCCAGGGGAAACAGCATCGCGGGGTGCCGGCTCCTGAAGGAGATCTCCAGAAAACTGCGTCTGTCGCTGTTTTTCGACAGCACGTATCTGGGAGCGTCAAGAATAGACTATTCCCTGAACCAGAGGACCGGGGAGGAATAGAAGGTTATCACTATATTATAGGAGGACATAAGGATGTCAGAGGACAAGATCAGAGACGAACTGCTCGAAGCCATGAAGAAGCTGAACGATGAAGCAGGGACCCCTGACGGGAAAATGATGAGGGAGCCGGAGGTCCTGGAAGCTGAAGCAGCACCGGAAGCGCCGGAGACAGCAGAGGCGCCAGAAGTCCCAAAGGCAGAAGAGGTCCCGGAAGTTCCGGAAGCATCGGAAGCCGAAGCTGCCTCGGAGGTCCCGGAAGCCGAAGCTGCCCCGGAGGTCCCGGAAGCATCGGAAGCCGAAGTTGCCTCGGAGGTCCCGGAAGGCGAAGTGGCAGAACCGGTGACCGGAGAACCGGTGGAAACGGAGATCCCGGCGGCAGCCGCGGCGGCTGTGGCGGTGGAGGCGATCCCTCCGGAGAAGCACAGGAAGCACCAGAAGCCCCGGAACCAGAAGAAGCAGAAGAAGGCAGAGGCTAAGGAGGATCT
>CACXCQ010000279.1 GCA_902766185.1 uncultured Eubacteriales bacterium | reverse complement strand
TTTCTTTTCTTTCGGCTCACATCCGCTTCGATCAGCACTTTCTCCGCCATGACGGTGGTCAGACGTTCATCGTAGTATTCGAGGCTGACGTCCTGCAGACCCTGGCTTCTGAGCTTGTTTTCCAGTCTGGTTTTGAATTCGTATACCTTTTCCGTCTGAGGGCTGTCCGTACCGTCCAGTTTTTTCGGAAGACCGATGACTACGGTATCGCAGTCGTATTCCCGGATAAGATCCACTACTCTGGTGGTGTCCTTTTTGATACCTATGCGTTCGATGGTGGTGATGCCCTGGGCCGTCAGGCCGAGACCGTCACTTACGGCAACACCGATGGTCTTATCCCCTACATCCAGTCCTATTTTTCTACCCATGTTCTAGTCTCTCCTCTTCACTTCCTCGTACAGTTTTATGGTATCCTCCACGTGCCGGTGGTGGGCGAACTCATCCGCCCGCAGCAGGGATTCCGTCTGCATGCGCTCGTGAAGGAACGGATCAGTCAGTATCATCAGGATCCCTTCCACGAATTCCTGCTCCGAGCTGAAGCTTACGCCGTTTTTCCCATGCTCCAGAACACCGTGAAGGCTTGAGTCGCTGCGACAGACCAGGGGAAGGCCGCAGGCCATGGCCTCAAGATATGACATGCTGTGCATCTCCGCGGTAGAGGCGGATACGTAGATGTCTCCCAGGGCGTAATGGTAATGGACGTCTTCCCGGGGCACTCTGCCCGCAAAGCGAACCTGCTCCCCTATCTTAAGGCTGCTGCATAACGCTTCCAGGCGCTTTCGGTCAGGGCCGTCCCCGACGATCAAAAGCTGGGCCTGGGGCAGCTCTTCGAGCAGCCCGCGGAAGCATTGCAGGATCTCCTGGATATTCTTTTCCCTGCTCAGCCGGGTGACCATCACGAGAACGCATCCGTTATCCTCCAGATCGTATTTCCTGAACAGTTCCTGCATGGCGTTTCGGCTGACCTCTTCCTGAATGCGATCCAGATGAACACCGTTTGGGATGACCTGCAGGCGACTGGCCGCCGGTTCCAGCTGATAGAGGCTTCTTCCCTTCTCTGACGGCGTGATCACGGTGGATACATCCCGGTAGGTCCATTTCCCGAAGATCCGCATGAGGGTGCGAACCGGCAGAGTATGCCTGGCATCGCCGAACAGCATATGTTCGTAATTGGTGTGCGCGCTCATCACCATGGTAGCGCCCGTTGCGGCGGCGATGTTCCGGGCCATCCGGGACATGGAGCCCTCCGTATGCACGTGGATCAGATCGGGCTTCCATTCCTTCAGTTCCCTGATCAGCGGATCGTTGAATGCCATGCTGAACCGCACGTCCGGATAATATAAGGCTCTGAACGAACGGATGAAATAGTCGTCATCGATACGGAAAGATCTGTTCCTGTTGGAAGGAGCCAGCACCTTTGTCTCATAGCCGCGATGCCTCAGACCCGACACCAGCTCCATCACCATACTGGCAGCGCCATTGGTCTGAAAGATATATGAATCTGAAGCGATCAGTATTTTCATCGTAATCTCCCCTGTTCCTATTATAATGGATGCATGCTCCGCGCTCAATCGAAAAGCATTTGAAAACCGTCCGTCCTTCTGTTACAATTTTTGACGCCAGGAGGTACAATCATGAACGCACGACTTACATCCCGGGAAGTGATCCTCAAGGCCCGCGATCTGCGAAAGTATTACGGCAGCGGCGAAAGCCAGGTCCATGCCCTGGACGACGTCAGCCTTGACATTCACTCCGGCGAGCTTCTGATCATTCTGGGTTCCAGCGGCAGCGGCAAGACCACTCTGCTCAACCTGCTGGGAGGAATGACACGCCCGGACAGCGGCTCTCTTCTGTTTCGAGGGCAGGAGCTGGCCCGTCGTAACGAGAAAGAGCTTACACAGTACCGACGGGACCACGTGGGGTTCGTCTTCCAGTCCTTTAATCTGATCCCTGAGCTCACGGTGACGGAGAACATAGCCCTTACCGCGCCGGGAGATCCGGAGGCGGTGGCGGAAGCGATCCGGCTCACCGAACTTCAGGATAAGACGAAAGCCTACCCGTCTCAGCTTTCCGGCGGTCAGCAGCAAAGGGTCTCCATCGCCAGGGCTCTGGCCAAAAACTGCGACCTGCTTTTGTGCGATGAACCCACAGGCGCCCTGGACTATGAGACCGGACGCCAGATCCTCATTCGTCTGGAGGAGCTGTCACGGATCCACGGCCGGACCGTGATCATCGTCACGCACAGCCGGGATATCGCTCGCATGGGAGACCGCACCATCACCCTGCGCAACGGAAAGATCCTCTCTGAGGAGACCCGTCCGGATCCCGTGTCCGCCAGGAATATCGAATGGTGAACGGGCGATCACTCTCTCCGGTTCACCTCACGGGTGATGTCCCATCTCTTCATTTCACTCATCGAGTAAAAATGGCTGAACAGCACATAGACCGCAACGATCCCCAGAGTGAGCAGATAAGGCCACAGAGCATCACTCATGGGGTATTCTTTTGTGGGATCCTGCATATAGTGCAGAGCCTTTGCCGCTATCCAAAAGCCGGCCGGCAAACCGATCAGACAGGACACGACGTAATGAAGCGTCGACTGGGCCAGCCATCGGATGGCGATCTCCTGCTGACCGAATCCAAGCGTCCTGAGCGTGCAGAGTTCGCTCTTCACTTCCAGGATATTGTGCTGGTAGGAGGTGATCACGATAAGTATCCCCATCAGCGCAGCGAAGGCCACGATGATCCAGGCGTACATTTTGAGTCCCCGATAGATATCGTCGATCTTCTCGCGCACCGCATCGGTGGATACGGCGAAAAGGCAGGATTCATCCTCCGCGAGATATTCGCTGAGACGTGCCTGCCCTTCCTCATCCACGCGGCAAAGGAGGATGCCTGCCGTCGGTTTGCCCAGAGACTTCGCCCGGGCAGGTGATATATAATCCTGTCTCTCGATGCTCTGCCGGCTGAGTCCGTTTATCTGCACGGAGTTCCCATTGATCTGAACGAGATCTCCATCGCGGGCCCCTACAGCCTTTGCGGCATGATGCTCCAGCAGCACGCCGTTGGCGGGGATCTGCATGGAACGATGATCCTCATCATAGATGCCGATCATGTCAGAATCCGTGTCCATGGCATACAGGGAGATGGTTTCGCGTTTGTCCCCGTTTATCAGTTCCGCCGAATAGTACTCTACGGGCTGCACCTGCTGCACTCCGCGGACAGAGGCGATTCCTTCCACGGTCTTCGCGTCAGGCTTTTCCGGGTAAAATATCTCATAGTCGTAATGTATACGTTCCTCGAATGTCTCCTCCATGATATTATTCATGGAAGCGATTATAGACAGTGACGTGAAGATGAGCACCAGAGTGCTGGCCAGGCAGAATGCGGAGAAGAGGAACCTTCCTTTGTTCCGCAGCATAGACAGGATGGTGAATCTCGTCACGGGCTTCAGCTTATGCAATCTTGCGCTCAGCACACGTCCCGGCGGCGGCGGGGCTGGCGCTCCCGCGGACATGGCCTCAGATGGCTGGATGCGTCCCAGTATCCAGGTCCCGGCGAGGACAGCCGCCAGACATACCGCCACGGTCAACGCGCAGGCAAGAAGATACTGGGAGACCGAGAATCGGATCACATAATCCGGCAGAGCAAAATGATCCCGGAAGAAGGAAGACATGATGCGCTGGATGACCATGGACTCCGGAATGCTGAGCAGAGACGCCAGCAGCGCCACACTGATTCCTGCCATCGAGAACAACGCCCTGATCCTTCCGGTACTGTACCCCAGCGCCCGCAGGATACCGATCTCACGGCGAGTCCGCAGGACGATGATGGAGAAGAACAGGAACACCGTAAGAAGCGCTACGCCGAACAGAAGCGCGGGTACGAACCGGATCATCTTCTGAAGTGGGATCAGATTCTCATCGATATTGGCCTTCACCTGGGAATCCCGGTAAAGCACGCTGCTGAGAATGCTCACGGGCTCCGTCTTTGCCGGTGCGTCCTCCGCCGTCTCTTCGATGACCCGTTCCGCTTCCACCAGCACCTGCTCGTGGGAGACCCCGGGCTCAAAATACAGAAGCATCTGGTTGTACCAGCTCTCGTAACCTTCCCAGTCATCCAGTTCTTTTTTTGTATCCGCCAGCTTCTTTTCCGCTTTGTCGAAGGATTCTTTTGCGGACCGCCATGCAGCGTCTGCTTCTGCCCTCATCGTCGAAACAGTCCTGCGGCCATCGGCGATCCTCTGTTTTCCATCGTTGATCTTCTTTTTGATCAGAGCGATTCCCTTTTCCGTTTCTGCGCAGGACTTCTCCAACAGCCCACGGCGTTCCGCGAGTTTTTCCTGCTCTGTCCGGATCTTTTTGATTCCTTTCTCGTTAGCCTCCATGATGGCGGTGAGATCCAGCTCCGATTCCTCAAGAACTATGCCGGCGCCGGAGATGATCTGCTGGAGTTTTACAGGATCAGCGGGATCCGCCATTTCTGTCTCCATTTCCAGATAGAGGATGCGCTCATGGACCCTCAGTAATTCTTCCTGCATGTCTGCTGGCGCGCTGTCACGCAGCGCAGTCAGCTGCTCGTCCAGCCTTTGCATGGCGTCATTCAGCTCATCAAGAGCCTGCGCAGCGTCTTCGGTATCATCCGGATGGTCCTGTATCGTCTCCACGGCGTCCGCCGCCTGCTGGAGAGTATCTTCCGTTTCCTGCAGAAGATCCCTGGTGCCGGTCAGGCTCTGCTCCTGCTCCTTCAGTGACTTCTGCGCGGTCTTAATGTTATCGATGGCATCATTCTGCTGCTTCAGATTATGTTCCAGATCGCTTTGTTTGGACCGCAGTCCGGGAAGCGCCTGCTGATACTCCTCTTCGCCTTTTTTCAGTTTGTCCTCCGCCTGCCTGATCTTCGTCAGGGCGGAGTCGTGTTCATCCTGCGCTTCTTCCTTCGTCTCATCCAGCTCCTGACATTTCTTTTCCCACTTCTTAAGAGCCGATTCATGCTCCGGGTCCTTCTCCTCTTTCAACAGGCTGCGAGGCGCGTAGATGTAGCCGAATTCCGAAGGGATGGCAGCGACTCCGTCTTCTGCGGACATGCCAAGAGTCTCCGGCGTGGACACGATTCCGCCGACCACATAATCGCGGTATTCGCCATCCACCCTGAAGGATATCGTGTCCCCTGCCCGGATCCCTCTGTCGCTGGCGAACTTATACTCCAGAAGTACATCCTGCTTTCCGGTCACAGCGCCGCCAGCGTCTGCTTTTTCCCAATAATAAAACGCCTGGCGATCCTCCTCTTCATAGAAAAGAATGCGAACCCAGGCGTATTTTCCTGCTTCCTCCTTCATCACCGTATTGCCCGTGAAACGGGTATCCACGCCCTCCACTCCGGGCAACTGCCGGACCGTCTCCGCCAGATCCTCATTGTCGGTGGCATCAATGGTGATCTCCGCGTCCGCGAGGCCGTAATCCTCCATGTACCGATCCAGCGACCTTTCCAAAGACAGGTAACTTCCTGTCAGCCCTGTCAGCACGGCGCCGCCAAGCGAGCAGATCAAAATCATCCCGATAAGGATCTTCCAGTATCTTTTGATCATGGTCGTGAGCATCGCGTGGGTCATGTTTGTTCTCCTACAGAAAAGGCGGGCCATGCAGCCCGTCTCATATTCTGTCAGAACAGCAGGTGATGTCGGTTACTGTTCCTTATTTCTTCAGATATGCCTTGATCAGCTCTTCGACCAGGTCATCCCGCTCGATCCGTCCCATGACATTTCTCGCGTTGTTATGGCTTGTGATATAGGATGGATCTCCGGACAGGATGAATCCGACCATCTGATCGATCGCGTTGTATCCTCTCTCCTCCAGCGCGTCATAAACCAGGTTCAGGATCTCTTCGATCGTTTTTTGTTCTACTCTGTCAAAATTGTCGTACAATCTCGTCTGTCTGTCCATGAATTACCTCCAAAATTATGAATTCGTGAATTCAGTATAACACCATTTCCCTCACGAATTCAAGGGATTCATATAAATCTTTTACGTCCTTATTTCAGCAGTTCCTCGGCCTTCTGGAATGCGGCATCGACCTTCGACGCGTCCTTGGCGCCGGCCATAGCCATATTCGCCTTTCCGCCGCCGCCGCCGCCGGCTGCCTTGGCGATCTCCTTGATCATCTTGCCGGCGTGGACGCCCTTCTCCACCAGATCATCGCTGACGGAGACCATGAAGGTGACTTTGCCGCCCTTCACCGCGGCGAAGACCATGACGATGTTCTTTTCCTTCGCCCGCAGGCCGTCCGCCATGTTCCGCAGGTCATCGATGCCGAAGTCGTCATACCGCTTGCAGATCAGGCGCATGCCGTTCACTTCTCTGGCCTCATCGATGACGGACCCCAGGCTGCTCGCCATCTTCTCCTTCTTCTGGGCTTCGATCTCCTTCTTCAGGGACTTGACATCCCCCAGAAGGGATTCGGCCTTATCCATGATGGTGGCGCGGGTGACTTTGAGTCTGTCGGTCAGATCATCCAGCAGATTTTCGTTCTCTACGTAATGATCCAGGATCCCCAGGCCGGTGATGGCTTCGATCCTGCGGACTCCGGAGGCGACGCCGGATTCGCTGAGGATCCGGAAAGCTCCGATCTGTCCGGTGTTCTTCACGTGGGTGCCGCCGCACAGCTCCTTGCTGAAATCGCCGATAGATACCACGCGGACCGTATCGCCGTACTTCTCGCCGAACAGGGCCATGGCACCGGACTTAAAGGCATCTTTTGCCGGCATGACCTGCGTGGTCACGTCGATGAAGTGGCCGATCTTATCGTTGACGATGTCCTCCACCTTGGAGATCTCTTCTGCCGTCATGGCCTGGAAATGGCTGAAGTCGAAGCGCAGGCCATCCATTGTCACAGAAGACCCCGACTGCTTGACGTGTTCTCCCAGCACCTCCTGCAGCGCCTTGTGCAGCAGATGGGTAGCCGTGTGGTTGGCCGCGGTTCGGTTGCGCTGGATCTCATGGTATCCGCTGAGTACTTCCTCACCTACGGAGATCGTGCCGGTCCTGCCCGTCACGTGGTGCACAAAGACCTTCTGGAACTTCTCCACATAATCGACGAATACGCTGCCGTTATCGTTGTAGATCATTCCCACATCGCTGGCCTGGCCGCCGCTCTCAGCATAGAACGGGGATCTGTCCATGACGAGGACGCCCTTCTCCCCTTCTTTGATCTGCTCCACCTGTTCCTGGTCGATCAGAATCGCTTTGATGGTGCTCCTGCAGCCCACCTGATCATAGCCGACGAACTCGGTCTCTCCTTCGAAAACGAAGTCCACCGCAGCTTCTTCCCAGCCAGCGTCCTTCATCTCGGTCTCCGTCTTGGAGCGGTCCTTCTGCTCCGCCATAGCGCGGGCGAACCCCTCCTCGTCCACTTCGAAACCGGCTTCCGCCATGATCTCCTTCGTCAGATCGATGGGGAATCCGTAGGTATCGTGGAGTTTGAATGCCTTTTCTCCGTCCAGAACGGAGATATCAGCCGTTTTCATCTCCTCGGTGTATTCTTCAATGATCTTCATCCCCTGGTCGATGGTAGCGGCGAAATTCGCCTCCTCCGCTGCGATGACCTTATGGATAAAGGTTCTCTGCTTCTCCAGTTCAGGATAAGCTTTCCCGGAAACATCCACCACCTTCTCGCTGAGGGTCCCGAGGAATGGTCCTTCGATGCCCAGCATCCGGCCGTGACGTGCCGCCCGGCGGATCAGCCGCCGCAGGACGTATTCTCTTCCCTCATTGCCCGGCAGGATACCGTCGCTGATCATGAAGGTCATGGATCTCAGGTGGTCCGTGATGATCCTCATGGAGACGTCCGATTCGGACCTGCCTTTGCTGTATTTGATGCCGCTGATGAGGGCGACTTCCTTCAGTATGTACTGGATCGTGTCCACGTCAAAGATGGAACTGGTATCCTGCATGATGCAGGCGATCCTCTCCAGTCCCATGCCGGTATCGATATTGGGGTGCGGCAGCGGAGTATAGCTTCCGTCCTCTTCCTTGATGAACTGAGTGAATACCAGGTTCCAGAATTCCACATAGCGATCGCATTCGCAGCCCGGCTTACAGTCCGGACTTCCACAGCCGTGCTCCTCGCCCCGGTCGAAATAGATCTCGGAGCATGGGCCGCAGGGACCTCCGATGCCGATCTCCCAGAAGTTGTCATCCTTGCCCAGAGGCACGATCTTCTCCTCGGGAATCCCGATCATATCCCTCCAGAGCTTTCTGGCCTCCTCATCCTCTTCGTAGATGGTCACCCAGAGTTTCTCCTCCGGAAGCTTCAGGACGTTGGTGGCAAAATCCCAGCTCCAGCGGATAGCATCTTCCTTGAAATAATCACCGAAGGAGAAATTCCCCAGCATTTCAAAGAAAGTTCCATGCCGGTCGGTGTGTCCTACGTTCTCCAGGTCTCCGGTGCGGATGCACTTCTGGCAGGTCGTCATTCGCTTGGACGGCGGTGTCTCCAGCCCGGCGAAATAGGGCTTCAGCGGAGCCATACCCGCGCCGATCAAAAGCAGGCTCTTGTCATTCTCCGGGATCAGCGAGAAGCTACCCCTTCTGTAGTGGCCCTGCTTTTCAAAGTAGCTGAGAAACAATTCCCTGAT
>CACXCQ010000278.1 GCA_902766185.1 uncultured Eubacteriales bacterium | reverse complement strand
GGCTGTTAATCTGAAAGGAAGAAGTTTTCTCACACTGATGGATTTCACACCGGAGGAGATCCGTTACATGCTGGACCTGGCCCACGATCTGAAGGCGAAGAAGAGAGCCGGCATCAAGGGCGACCTGCTGGCAGGCAAGAACGTAGTTCTGCTGTTCGAGAAGACTTCCACAAGAACCAGATGCGCATTTGAAGTTGGTGCCATGGATGAGGGTGCAGGTGTCACCTTCCTGGACAGCAAGTCTTCCCAGATGGGCAAGAAGGAATCTCTGGAGGATACCGCGAAGGTCCTGGGCAGATTCTATGACGGCATCGAGTACAGAGGATATGACCAGAAGGTCGTTGAGGATCTGGCGAAGTACGCTGGCGTTCCGGTCTGGAACGGACTGACTGATGTCGATCACCCGACACAGATCCTGGCAGACCTGCTGACCATCGAAGAGCACGTGGCAAAGCCGCTGCGTCAGGTCAAGGTCGTCTTCGTCGGCGACATCAGAAACAACATGGCTTACGCATGGATGTACGGCTGCGCGAAGATGGGTATGCACTTCGTGGCTTACGGACCGGCTGAGCTGGCGGATCAGGTCGACGCTGACGTGGTTGCCAGAGCAAGAGCGGTTGCCGAGGAGACCGGCGCATGCATCGAGATCAGCTCCGACATCGAGAGCATCAAGGGCGCTGACGTGCTGTACACCGACATCTGGGCTTCCATGGGCGAAGAAGAGCAGATCCCCGAGAGAGTCCGCATGCTGACCCCCTTCAGAGTGACGAAGGAAATGCTGGACGCCACCGAAAACAACGATGTGATCTTCCTGCATTGCCTGCCTTCCTTCCACGATTTCGAGACCACCATGGCCAAGAGCCAGATGGAACTGGGCTACGACATCCGCGAGGTCACCGACGATGTGTTCAAGAGCAGACACCCCAAGGTCTTCGACGAGGCGGAGAACAGAATGCACACCATCAAGGCAGTCATGGTCGCCACCATGGCGTAATAGACAAGCCTGCCAAAACGCAGATCATGCAAAGGCAGGCCTGCCTTTGCGGAAACATGGAGGTTCGATATGAAACCAGGAATCAACAATTATTCGGAAATCGGCAAACTGAACAAGGTGCTGCTCCACAGACTGGGCAGCGAGGTAGAGGGCCTGGTGCCGGACAACTTCGAGCGTCTGCTGTTCGATGATATTCCGTACCTGAAGGTCGCCCAGCACGAGCACGACAGATTCGCGGACGTGCTGAGAGAGAACGGCGTGGAAGTCGTCTACTATGTGGACGAGACCGTGAAGGCACTGTCCGACAGAAACGTGCGTCAGCAGTTCGTGAAAGAGTTTATCGGACAGAGCAACATCTACTCCGAGGCGGTCAAGGAGGCTCTGGAAGAGTACCTGATGGAAATGACCGTCCGGGAGATGGTGGAAAAGTGCATCGCCGGCGTCAAGAAGAACGAGATTCAGGTGAAGACCAGCTCTCTGGCTGAGTACATCGCCTCCGGATATCCCTACTACATGGATCCCATGCCCAACCTTTATTTCACCCGTGACCCGGGTGCCTGCGTGGGCAACGGACTGAACATCCATCACATGAGCACGACGGCCAGACGCCGCGAGCCCCTGCTGCTGAAGTACATGTACATGTACAACAAGGACTTCGCGCCGGATGGAACGAACCAGTGGTATGACTACTACGATTCCGAGTCCATCGAGGGCGGTGACGTGCTGGTGCTTTCCGACGAGATCGTCGCCATCGGCCTGTCCCAGAGGACTACGGTGGCCGGCATCGAGCACTTCGCCAGAAACGTGCTCTCCGGAGACTCCGGATTCAAGAAGATCCTCGTCTTCGATATCCCCAAGTCCAGAGCGTTCATGCATCTGGATACGGTGTTCACCATGGTCGACTTCGACAAGTTCACCATCCATCCGGAGATCGAGGGACCGCTTCAGCTGTTCGAGATCACCCTGGACAAGGAGGGCGAGGCCCACTTCGCCAGCATGACCGACAGCCTGGAGAACATCCTGAAGGCAGAACTGGGTCTGCCGGCGGTGGATCTGATCCGCTGCGGCGGCAACGACCTGCAGGCTGCCCAGAGAGAGCAGTGGAACGATGGTGCCAACACCCTGTGCATCGCCCCGGGTACCGTGGTCACCTACGAGAGAAACTATGTGACCAACGACATCCTGGACCACAAGGGCGTGAAGGTGCTGGCTATCCCCAGCTCCGAGCTGTCCAGAGGAAGAGGGGGCCCGAGATGCATGAGCTGCCCGGTGAACAGAGAGGCGCTTTAAGGTCTCTGACCGGACAGGAAACAACAAGCCATAACCAATGACCGCACGGGGCGGGACCGGAAGGTCCGGGCCCGCCCCGGCGGCAGAGTTGAATTCAATTATAGGAGTAAGAACCAGAAATGACAGAGAGAATCGTAATCGCGCTGGGCGGAAACGCTCTGCAGTCCGGCAAGGGCGAAGCAACAGCGGAAGCTCAGCTGAACGTAGTGAAGAAGACCTGCGAGCACGTGGCCCAGATCAGCGGTCAGGGATATGAGATCGCCGTGGTCCACGGCAACGGCCCCCAGGTGGGACGTATCGTTATGGCCAGCGAGGCGGCTAAGGATGTGACTCCGGCCATGCCTTTCGATGTCTGCGGAGCCATGTCCCAGGGCTATATCGGCTACCACATCCAGCAGTGCCTGAAGTACGCCCTGAACAAGGACAACCGCAACATCCCCGTGGTCACCGTGGCCACCCAGATGATCGTCGACGAGAAGGACCCCGGATTCCAGAATCCCACCAAGCCCATCGGTCCCTTCTATTCTGAGGAGGAGGCAAGAGAGCTGGAGGCTTCTCAGGGCTGGACCATGAAGGAAGACGCGGGCCGCGGATGGAGACGTGTCGTGGCTTCCCCGATCCCCAAGAGGATCGTGGAGATCGACGCGGTGAGACAGCTGTGGGACCGCAGCATCGTCATCACCTGCGGCGGCGGTGGCATCCCGGTGGTGGAGCGCATGGACGGACACCTGGAAGGTGTTGCGGCAGTCATCGACAAGGACTTCGCGGCTGAGCTGCTGGCGGAGGAGGTCGAGGCGGACGTGCTGATGATCCTGACCGAGGTGGAGAAGGTCGCCATCAACTTCAACAAGCCCGATCAGCAGGATCTGGATCACCTGACCCTGGCGGATGCGGCGAAGTACATCGAGGAAGGACAGTTCCCGGCAGGAAGCATGCTCCCGAAGGTGGAAGCTGCCATGAAGTTCGTCAGAAGATATCCCAGCAAGAAGGCTATCATCACCTCTTTGGACAAGGCCTGCGAAGCGCTGGCCGGAGAGACCGGAACAGTGATCACCTTCAACTGATCCGAACCGAAAGGAAGAGGATAGACAACACATATACAGCCAAGGCTGCCGCGCCGGCAGGGGACACCCGTCGGGCGGCAGCCTTTTTTTTCCTTGCCTTTGCATGCCGGTAGTGTTATTATGAAAGACACGTTTTGTTGGAAAGGACCTGCCTTTGCAGGACCGGGAGTGTTTTATGGAAATCGAATTTAAATACAGGATCCCCGACGGAGATACCGCCGAGAGGATCTGGGAAGACAGCCTTTTTTCGGATATCGAGGAGGAGGATTCAAGAGAGGAGATCCCGCTTCTTGCCGTCTACTACGACACGAAGGAACTGGATCTGGCCAGAAATGAGATCGCCTATCGCGTGCGCAGAGAGGGAGACCGGCTGATCTCCACCCTCAAATGGAAGGGAAAAAGCGATGAAGGACTCCACATCCGGGAGGAGCTCACCGTACCGGTGACGGACAGCAAGCCAAACCTGGACGTATTTCTGGAGAGCGATATCGGAAGCGACCTGGAGAGCCTGCTGGAGGATAAGGAACTGACGGAGCTGATGCGCACGGACGTGAGACGAAGAAGGTTCCGCATCGATACCGGAACCGGCCTGTTTGAAATCTCCGTGGACGAAGGCTGTGTATCCACCGTCTGCGGTTCCAGAGATATTCTGGAGGTGGAGGTGGAACTGTTCACCGGAGAGACGGAGGAGCTGGTACAGATCGGCAAGAAGATGGAAGAAGCCTACGGGCTCGAGCCGGAGGACACCAGCAAGTACGCCAGAGGGATCGAGATGATCTGCAACGGCGAATAGAACATCATTTATTCGGAAAAAATACAGGCTCCCGCGAAAAAGCGGGATCCTGTTTTTTATCTTTACTTTTTTGGTAGAGAGGGTTACAATAATATGTACTATGCGTTCATAACAGGAGGATTTAATAAATGAAGGCGACATTACTTTCAAAAGAAAACACAGAAGCGAAATTCAAGATCGAGATCACTGCCGAAGAATTCGAGCAGGCAGTCATCAATGTCTACAAGAAAGAGAAGGATAAATTCCAGATTGATGGATTCCGCAAGGGCAAGGCGCCCAGAAGCATCATCGAGAAGCACTACGGTGAAGGCGTCTTTTATGAGGATGCGGTAAACAATCTGTTCTCTCTGAATTACCCGTTGGCTATCGACGAACTGGATCTGGACGTCATCGACTATCCCAGAACGGAGTTCGGCCAGTTGAAGAAGGGCGAAGGCTTTGATATCACCGTTACCGTTGCGGTCTATCCGCAGGTCGAGGTCACCGGCTACAAGGGCGTGGAGATCGAGGAGATCACCGCTGAGGTCACCGACGAAGACGTTGAGAACGAGATCGAGAGCATGGCGAAGAAGAACGCCCGCATGGTGGAAGTGGACCGTCCGGCACAGGATGGTGACACCGTCCTCATCGATTACGAAGGCTGGGTAGGCGACGAGCAGTTCGAAGGCGGAACAGCCGAGCGTCAGCCCCTGAAGCTGGGTTCCGGAACCTTCATCCCGGGATTCGAGGAGCAGCTCGTCGGCGCAGTCAAGGACGAGCAGCGCGACGTCACCGTGACTTTCCCGGAGGAGTACCACGAGCAGAGCCTGGCCGGCAAGGAAGCCGTCTTCAAGTGCAAGGTCCACGAGATCAAGGAAATGGAACTGCCCGAGATCGATGACGAGTTCGTCAAGGACATCAGCGAATTCGATACGCTGGATGAGCTCAAGGCGGACGCCAGAGAGAGACTGGAGAAGTCCAAGAAGGAGAGCGCGGAGAACAGCATGAAGAACAGCGTCATCGAGGCGGTGTTCAACGCGAACGATATCGAAGTGCCCGAACCGCTGGTGGAGCAGGAGATCGACAGCCAGATCAACCAGTTCGATCAGCAGCTGAGAGCACAGGGAATGGATCTGGGAACCTACATGCAGTATCTGGGCAAGGAACCGGCGGAATTCCGGGATGACATCAGAGAGGATGCCCGCAAGAAGGTCAAGACACAGATGATCGTCACGGCTGTGGCTGATCAGGAAGCCTTCGAGGTCTCCGAGGAAGAGGTCGCTGCGGAACTGGAGAAGATGGCTCAGCAGTACGGCCTGGAGAAGGACAAGCTGGCAGAGATGATCGGACCCCAGAACGTCGGCATGATCCAGGGAGACATCAAGATCCGCAAGGCTGTGGACTTCATGTACGAGAACGCGGTAAAGAAGCCCGCGGACGCCGAGTAAGCTAAACATTTTGGATAACAATTGGAGGAGGCACATCAATGGCGCTAATTCCCTATGTAGTGGAACAGACCGGAAGCGGTGAACGCACCTATGATATCTATTCCCGGCTGCTGAAGGACAGGATCATCTTCATCGGTGAGGAGATCGATGATCATCTGGCCAGCCTGGTGGTGGCACAGCTTCTGTTTCTGGAGGCGGAGGACCCGGAAAAGGACATCAACATATACATCAACAGCCCCGGCGGTTCAGTGACCGCGGGACTGGCGATCTACGATACCATGCAGTATGTCAAGCCGAAGATCTCCACCATCTGCGTAGGACTGGCAGCAAGCATGGGTGCTTTCCTCCTCTCCGCAGGAGAAAAGGGCAAGCGGTACGCGCTGCCCAACGCGGAGATCATGATCCACCAGCCTTTGGGCGGCGCCCGGGGACAGGCGGAGGATGTGAAGATCCAGGCCCAGTGGCTGCTGAAGACCAGGGAAAAGCTGGACGCCATCCTCAGCGAGACCACCGGCCAGCCTTTGGAGACCATCCGAAAAGATACGGACAGAGATTTCTTCATGTCCGCGGATGAGGGCAAGGAGTACGGGATCATCGATCATGTGATCAAAGAGAGATAGGGGATAGTTCGGACAAGAGATATGGTAAAAAAATACGACGACAATCAGGAATTATGCTGTTCCTTCTGCGGACGGCCCCAGAGCCGCGTCCGTCAGCTCATCAGCGGGCCGGACGTGTACATCTGTGACCAGTGCGTGGACCTGTGCCTGGAGCTGATCAACGAGAAGGATCAGGAGGCGCGGGAGGATGTCATTCAGGGAGAGAAGGCACATCTGCCCAAGCCCAGGGAGATCGCGGAGGTGCTGTCGGAATACGTCATCGGACAGGAGGAAGCCAAGAAGGCTCTGTCCGTGGCGGTGTACAACCACTATAAGCGGATCCAGCTGGGCATGGACCCGGATCCGGAGGTGGAGATCCAGAAGAGCAATATCGTCATGATCGGCCCCACGGGTTCCGGCAAGACACTTCTGGCTCAGACGCTGGCCAGGATCCTGGACGTTCCCTTTGCCATTGCCGACGCCACCACCCTGACGGAGGCCGGCTACGTGGGCGAGGACGTGGAGAACATCCTGCTGAAGCTGATCCAGGCGGCGGACTGGGACATCGAACGGGCCCAGAGGGGAATCATCTATGTGGATGAGATCGATAAGATCGCCCGGAAATCGGAGAACCCATCCATCACCAGAGACGTCAGCGGAGAAGGCGTACAGCAGGCGCTGCTGAAGATCATCGAGGGCACAGTGGCAAACGTGCCGCCTCAGGGAGGCAGGAAGCACCCCAATCAGGAGTTCATTCCCTTTGATACCAGCAACGTGCTGTTCATCTGCGGCGGTGCCTTCAGCGGCATCGAGAAAGTCATCCGCAAGCGGATCGGCGAGAAGGTCATCGGATTCAACTCCAACGTTGACGGCAACAAGATCGAGAATGAAGACCTTCTGCGTCACGCCCAGCCTGAGGATCTGCTGAAATACGGGCTGATCCCGGAGATCATCGGACGTCTGCCTGTGCTGGTCACGCTGGAGGAGTTGTCCAAGGAGGCGCTGATGCGGATCCTGACCGAGCCGAAGAACGCTCTGGTGAAGCAGTACCAGAAGCTGCTGGCCATGGACCGGGTGGAGCTGACCGTGACGGAGGACGCCGTGGAGGCCATCGCGGAGAAGACGCTGGAGCGCAAATCCGGAGCGCGAGGCCTGCGGGGGATCATGGAGAAGCTGATGACAGGCATCATGTACGAGCTTCCCTCGAGGACAGATGTCTCCGGGTGCATCATCACCAGAGAGACGGTGGAGAAGGAAGAACCACCGAAGCTTACCTTTAAGGAGGTCAAGCTGCCTTCCCCCGACCGGGAGAAGGGCGCGGCCAGGAACACCGGCAGGAAGAAGCGCGAGAAGAAGGCGGAACCGGATGCCGGAGAGACCGCCTGAGACGGATTTTAATGGAACGGATTATTCTGCGGCGGCACCGAATGCCGCCGCATCGTTGATACAGGAGAAACAGCAACGTGGAAGAGAAAGATAGAAACATAGTCATGCAGGAAATGGTGGAGCTGCCCATGATACCGCTTCGGGGCCTTTCTGTGTTCCCGAACATGGTGCTCCACTTCGATATCGGCAGAGAAAAGTCCATCAGCGCCCTGGAAAAGGCCATGGTCAGCAACCAGTATATTTTCCTGGCCTCGCAGATCGATGAGAATACGGACCTTCCCACACCGGAGGACTTCTATCATCTGGGGACCATCGGCAGGATCAAGCAGATGCTCCGCCTCCCCGGAGATTCTATCCGGGTGCTCGTGGAGGGGATCTGCAGAGGGACCATCGAGGAGGTCCTCTTCGAGGTGCCTTACTTCCGGTGCAAGGTCAGGCCCCTGGTGGAGGAGGAGTCCACCTCGTCAGAAGCGGCTACAGAAGCCATGATGCGCACGGTACTCGCCAGCTTCGATGAATACATCAACCTGAACCAGAATCTGGCGCCGGAGGTCTTCGCCTCCGTGGTGACCATCGAAGAGGCTGGCCGGATGGCCGACATGATCGCCTCTCACATGGAGATTCGTCTGGAGGACAAGCAGCTGCTTCTGGAGACGCTGGATCCGAAGGAACGGCTGGAGAAGCTGAACGGCATTCTGCTGAAGGAGATCGAGATCCTGAAGATCGAGCAGGACATCTCCACCAAGGTGAAGTCCCAGATCAACCAGAATCAGCGGGAGTACTACCTGCGGGAGCAGATGCGTGCCATCCAGGAGGAACTGGGCGGCGCCGATGACGTTGAGGACGAGGTGGCCGGCTTCATGGAAAAGCTGGAGGCTCTGGACCTTGAGGAAAAGACCAGAGAGAAGGTGGTCAAGGAGATCAACCGGTTCTCCAGAATGCAGGCATCCTCCGCGGAAGCCACGGTGAGCCGCAACTACATCGAGACCATCCTCGACCTGCCCTGGAACAAATACAGCGAAGACAACATCGATCTGATCCAGGCGGAGAAGATCCTGAACGAAGACCATTACGGTCTGGAGAAGGTCAAGGAGCGTGTGCTGGAATATTTGGCCGTCATGCAGCTCTCAGAGGGGCTGAAGGGCCCGATCCTCTGTCTGGTGGGGCCGCCGGGAACCGGCAAGACCTCCATCGCCAGAAGCGTAGCCAGATCCATCGGAAGGGAATTCGTCCGTATGTCCCTGGGCGGCGTGCGGGATGAAGCGGAGATCCGCGGTCACCGCAGGACCTATATCGGAGCCATTCCGGGCAGGATCATCAGCGCCATCAGCGACAGCGGAACGTCCAATCCGGTCTTCCTCTTCGACGAAGTGGACAAGATCGGCGCGGACTACAAGGGAGATCCGGCATCGGCCCTGCTGGAGGTGCTCGACCCGGAGCAGAACAAGGATTTCACCGACCACTATCTGGAGGTGCCCTTCGATCTGTCCAAGGTCATGTTCATCACCACGGCCAACACTACGGAGACCATTCCCCGGCCTCTGCTGGACCGGATGGAGGTGATCCAGGTCACCGGCTACACCGAGGACGACAAGCTGCACATCGCCAGGCAGTACCTGGTGCCGAAGCAGATCAGCGAGAACGGCCTGAAGAAGAGCGATATCTCCTTCACAAAGGCAGGTCTGCAGACCATCATCAACTACTACACCAGAGAGTCCGGCGTCCGTAATCTGGAGCGTGAGATCGGCAACATCTGCCGCAAGGCGGCCAGAAAGTACGTCAGCGGAGACAAGAGCCGGGTCAGCGTTACCGCGGCCCGGGTCGAGGAATATCTGGGAAAGAAGAAATACCACTTCGATATCATCCGGGGAAAGAAGGAGGTGGGTGTCACCACCGGCCTCGCCTGGACCATCGTTGGAGGGGATACCATGTTCATCGAGACCGTGGCGGTCCCCGGCAGTGGCAAGCTGGTGCTCACCGGACAGATGGGGGACGTGATGCAGGAATCCGCCCGCACCGGACTGAGCTATATCCGGTCCATCGCCAAAGAGCTGAAGATCGAAGAGGAATTCTATAAGAAATACGACATCCATATCCACATTCCCGAAGGGGCGATCCCCAAGGACGGCCCCTCGGCAGGAGTGACCATGTGCACGGCCCTGGTCTCCACGCTGACGGGAATACCCGCCAGAAAGGATGTGGCCATGACCGGCGAGATCACCCTCCGGGGCAATGTGCTGCCGGTAGGCGGGATCCGGGAAAAGGTGATGGCGGCACACCGGGCAGGGATCCGCAAGGTGCTCCTGCCTGCGGAGAATGAAGTGGACATCCAGGAGATTCCGGAGACCGTCCGCAATGAAATGGAGTTCGTCCTGCTGAAGACCGCGAAAGACGCGCTGAAGCAGGTGCTGATCAAAGGGTGATGCCATGAAGATCAAACAGTCAGAACTGGAGGCCGTGGCAGTACGGCCGGATCAGTACCCGCCGGAGGACCTGACGGAGATCGCCTTCGCCGGCCGCTCCAACGTGGGCAAATCATCTCTGCTGAACCTGCTTACCGGAAGGCGGAAGCTGGCCCGCACCAGCGGGAGCCCGGGAAAGACCAGGACCATCAACTTCTACCGGATCAACGACGCTTTCCGGATCGTTGACCTGCCGGGATACGGCTACGCGAAGGTGTCCCGCTCCGTTTCCGAGAGCTGGGGCAAGATGATGGAACAGTACCTGGAGAGCCGGGAAAACCTGGTCGCGGTGATCCAGCTGGTGGACATCCGCCACGAGCCCTCCGCCCAGGACCGGCAGATGCACGATTATCTGCGGCACTACGGCCTTGACGGCATCGTGGTGGCGACCAAAGCGGATAAAATCTCCAGAAATCATCTGCAGAAGCACATCGCCATGATCCGGCGGAGTCTGGACCTTGACCCCGCGGATCCGGTGATCCCCGTATCCGCCCTGAAGAAGACAGGGCAGGAGGATCTGCTGGATGTAATGGAACAGTTGTTGGAGGAATAGATGCAGTTTTTTGGATTTCGCGTACTGATCAAAAGGATCAAGGCGATCCGCTTCATGATGGCAGACAAGACTGTTCCGCTTAGAAAGAAGGCCATCATCGTCGCGGGGATCGTTTATCTTTTTCTGCCTTTTGATATCATTCCGCCCATTATCTTCCCCTTCGGGATCCTGGACGACATCCTGGTGTGGGCTCTTATCCTGTGGTATCTGTCCAGCGAACTGGACAAATACTGGATCGGGGAGAAGCCCAAGGACTATTCCCGAAAATTCCGTGGTAAAACCGTAGTGGATGATGTAGAATATAACGTGAACGAGGGAGAAGAGCAAGGGGAGGCCGAACAGGCTGAAACTGAGCAGGAGGAAGCAGAGGAAGAAAATGCAGACGGACACGCACAATAACACCATCGGCACCATCATGATCACGCAGGAAGAGATCCTCGCCAAGGCGAAGGAGATCGGCAGACAGATCACGGAGGACTACCAGGGCGAACAGATCGTCATGGTCGGCATTCTTCGCGGAGCTGTCCTGTGGATGGCGGATCTGATGAAGAACGTGAATCTGGACATGACCATCGATTTCATGGCGGTGAGCAGCTACGGCGCAGCCACCAAATCCTCCGGTGTCGTGAAGATCAACAAGGACCTGGATACGGACATCGAGGGAAAGACGGTCATCATCGTTGAGGACATCGTGGACAGCGGCGTGACCCTGAACTATCTGCGGGGATACTTTGTCAGCCGCGGAGCGAAGGTGGTCAGGATCTGTTCTCTTCTGGACAAGCCGGAAGGCCGCAGGGTGGAGATCGATGTGGACTACATCGGGTTCACGGTGGACGACCGGTTCATCGTAGGCTATGGTCTCGACTATGACCAGCGGTACAGAAATCTCCCGTACATCACGTACCTGGAGGATTGATACGGTTTATATTCTTTTTTGAGCACAGGGAGGTAGCAACGTGATTGCCACTGGAAACTGGGGAACATGTGAATGGACGCTTTCAGAAGACGGGGAACTGGTCTTTTCGGCCGGCACCGCCGAGAGCGTATCTGCAGACGGCACGTATCCGTGGGACGAGTACAGGGAGAAGATCCGCAGGATATCCTTTGATGGAGAGGTGACCGGCGTGGTCAGCCTGATCGGAGCCTTCATGAACTGCCCGTCACTCGAGGAGGCGGACCTGCGGGGTCTGGACACCTCGAACGCGGTGGACTTTTCCTGGATGTTCTGCGGGTGCAGATCGCTGGAGCGTATCGATCTGTCGATGCTGGATACCGGCAAGGTGATGGACATGAGCTGCATGTTCCTTTCCTGCAGCAGTCTGAAGGAAGTGGAACTGGGCAGCATCGATATCTCCTCCGTCATGGACGTTTCCAAAATGTTCATGTACTGCAACGATCTGAAATCCCTCGATCTTTCGACTCTGGACAATCGTTCTCTGCAAATGACAGACGATATGCTCTTCGGCTGCAGCGGGCTGCGCGCCCTTGACCCGGGAAAGAACTTCTCCCTGGGCGGCGGCGGAAGGGCCATCATTTCCATGCCGGAATTCAGTGAAGACGAGGACGCGCAGGAGGATAGCGAAGATACCGTGCGGGCTTCCGACTGGCGCACATCTACCGATGGCGTTCTGTACATCGCCGGCACAGAGTTCACCATGAAATACGACGGAAACGGGGGAGAGCGCGATTCTGAGGAACCCCTGCAGCAGACCTGCGAAGCCGGTACACAGCTTCGGGCGAAGCGCGGCCTGTTCCTGGCTCCCGAAGGCCTGGTGTTCAAGGAATGGAACACCAGAAGGGACGGCAGCGGAAGGGGCATTCAGCCCGGGCAGCTGTTCAACGTCCACAAAGACATGACGCTGTACGCCATCTGGGCGGGAACCCCGGTCTTTGAGCAGGTCTATGACATTCCGGAGACGGAATACGGACAGCTTCTTGAACTGAAGGATCCCGTCATCGATCCGCGCCACGGAGAGATCACCTCTCTGAAGGTCCAGATCTGGCAGGCTCCGGACAGCCGCTGGGAGGAATTCAGCAACGACCAGCCTTTGCCCGTCGCCATGAGCGGATCCAGGATCCGGTACGTGGCGGAGAACTTCGTGGGCGAGACGATCTCCGAGGAAAAACCGGTCCGCATCCTTCGGGCCGAATACGATATGAGCGGCGCGCACTGGGCGCTGCCGGAGGATCTGACCTATGACGGCCAGAAAAAAACGGTGGCCCTGGAGGGCCTTCCGGAGGGTGTCACCGCAGAATACGCGGGAAACACGGCAACCGAGGTGGGACAGTACCGGGCCGCGGCCATCCTCAGCTACGATGAGGACAATTATTTCGCTCCCCGGCCGGTGGAAGATCTGGTCTGGAGCATATCCAAAGGCAGGTATCAGATGTCCGGCCTGAACTGGTCCTATATGGAGGCCTTCACCTATGACGGCCAGCCCAAGAGCGTCCGGCTGGAGGGGCTTCCCGACGGGACCGTTCCCTATTACGCGGGAGCGGATGCCGTGAATGCCGGCACGTATGTGGCCACGGCGGGTCTTGACTACGACATCGATAACTACAGCAGCCCCGATCCGGTGGCTCCCTGCACATGGAAGATCCTGAAGACCACCCATGACATGAGCGACGTCCACTGGGAGGGCTCCGGAGTATTCACCTATGACGGGACCCCGAAGAAGGTGGAGCTGGCGGGACTGCCGGAAGGCCTTCGGGCAGAATACACCGGCAACGTTGCGTCGGACGCGGGAATATATACCGCCAGGGCTGTCTTCGTTCCGGACGATCCGGTGAACTATGAGCTGCCGGATCCCGTAGCCTTCTCCTGGCAGATCCAGAAGGCGGACCACGATGTGGAGAACATGGCGTGGACCAACTGCAGCCTGGTGTACACCGGGGAAGAGCAGGGCGTGCACCTGGAAGGCATTCCGGAGGGCGTCAGCGTGCTTTACGAAGGCGACCGGGGGATCGAGACGGGAGAATACACCGCCCGCGCAGAGTTCTGCGTAGACGATCTGAACAACTATAACCAGATGGATCCCATCACCGTGAAGTGGGAGATCCGGCGCGCGGACATCGATCTGTCGAAGATGCGCTGGAACTACAGCAGCCCGTATATCTACAACGGCATGGAAAAAACCGTGGAGCTGAAGAGCATTCCTGAGCAGATCCAGGCGGTGAGCTACAGCGGAGAGCGGGGAACGAACGCGGGAAGTTATCTGGCCAGAGCGGAATTCACCTACGATCAGGAGAACTACAATCCGCCGGTCATCCCGGACTGCCGGTGGACCATCCTGAAGGCGAACCTGAAGCTTTCGGATGTTGGCTGGGATTACGACGAGCCATTCACCTACGACGGCGGGGAGCATCAGGTCCACGTTACCGGACTTCCGGATAACGCGGCGGTAAGCTACGAGAACGGCGGCGCGGTGAATGCCGGGACACATACGACCAGAGCGTTCATTACGCCTCTCGATCCCGACAACTTCAATACGCCCCAGCCGAAGGAGCTGACCTGGGAGATCCGCAAGGCGGTCTTCGACATCACCGGATCCTTCTGGGATACGGATCAGGAGAGGATCTTCGACGGCGCGGGCAAGTTCGTGCAGATGAAGGGACTCCCGGCCGGAGTCAGCGTGAGCTACGAAGGCAACGAGGCCATTGAGGCCGGCGAGTACCGCGCAAAGGCAGTGTTTGCCGTGGAGGATACGAGCAACTTCGTTCCGCCGCAGCCGCGGGAAGTGACCTGGAATATTGAACCGGCGGCCATCGATCTGAAGGGGATCCGCTGGGATTACAGCGATCCGTTCACCTATGACGGCAGCGAAAAGCAGATCCTCCTCACGGGCCTTCCGGAGGGGGTCACCGCGGAGTACACTGGAAATGTGGCCAGCGAAGCCGGCGAATACGCCGCACGGGCAGAGCTCATCCCGCCAGAGGGAAGCAGCTTCCACAGGACACCGATCCTGGGCAAGGTGTGGCGGATCAACAAGGCGCAGATCGACGTCAGCGACGCTTTCTGGGTCCTTCCGGAGGACAGCGTTTACGATGGCATGCTGAAGGAGGCGCATCTGGAGGGACTTCCCGCCGGACTGCGCGTGGAATACACCGGAAACGAGGCAGTGGATGCCGGGTCATACCGGGCGGAAGCGAAGCTCACCCCTTACGATGAGAACAACTTTGAGCCCCCGAAGATCGGCGGCTGCAGCTGGCAGATCGGCAGGGCGGACATCGACATCAGCGAAGCCACCTGGACCGGTTACGAGACCTTCGTCTACGATGGAACGGTCCACCGCGTACTGCTGCAGAACCTGCCGGATCTGGTCGAGGCGGTCTACGAGGGCAACGCCGCGGCTGACGCCGGTTACTACATCGCTACCGCGGACTTCCGGCCGAAGGATCAGCGGAATTACAACACCCCGCGCAGGATGCAGTACGAATGGTCTGTGGCCAAAGCCCAGATCAGCGCGGAGAGCACCTACTGGATCAGCGGCGGAGACGACCTGATCTACGACGGCGAACCCCACAGCATCCGCCTGGCGGGCCTGCCCCAGGGCGTCAACCCGGTCTACCAGGGGAACACGGCGGTGGACGCCGGCCAGTACATCGCCAGCGCTGTGCTGGAGCCCGAGGATGACCGGAATTTCCTGCCCTGCGTGGTGGAACCCTACCGGTGGGAGATCGAAAAGGCGGAGATCGACATCGCCGGCGTCATGTGGGCCTCCTCGGGAGAGTTGGTCTACGACGGCACCCTGAAGGTGGTGGGACTTACCGGGCTTTCGGACGACATCTCCGTGGAATACGAGAACAATGTGGCGGTGGACGCGGGAACATACCACGCCTCCGCAGTCCTCTCCACCCACAGCAACAACTACACAGCGCCCGAGATCGAGGGCTGCACATGGACCATCGCAAAGGCTGTACCGGACATTTCCGAGGTAGCCTGGAGCTATGCGTTCGAGTTCACCTATGACGGGTACGAGAAGATGGTGGAGCTGGTGGATCTTCCGGAAGGGATCACCGCCCGTTATCAGGGCAACGCCGCCATCGAGGCCGGAGACTATGTGGCTCAGGCTACGCTGATCATGGCCGACCCGATGAATTACGAAGCGCCTGCCGTTCCGCCTCTGGAGTGGAGGATCGGCAAGCGGGATTACGACATGAGCACCGCAGTATGGACAGGGCAGGAGGGATTCGTCTACGACGGAACCGTCAAGTCGGTCATGCTGACGGGACTCGAGGACGGACTGGAACCGATCTACGAAGGAAACACCGGAGTGGACGCGGGTGTGTATACCGCAACAGCCAGGTTCCTCTACGATGAGAACAACTACAACCCGCCGGCGGAGCTTTCCTGCACCTGGGAGATCGCGAAAGCGCCTCTGGATGTCAGCGGCGTCCGCTGGAACTATGAGGGACCCTTCAAGGCTGGAGGACGAAACCGTACGGTGACGCTGCAGGCGGACGGACCCGAAAGGGGAGCCGTGGGCAGACTGTTCGGAAAGAACAAGGACGTGAAGTACCTTGGACTTCCGGAGGGAACCACCGTCCGCTACGAAGGGAACACGGCAAAGGAGCCGGGCGTTTACGAGGCGAAGGCCTACCTGAACATCCCGCCCCTGCCGAACCATCAGGTGACGGAACCGATCCGCCTCACATGGGAAATCGTGAATGACTGAAGAAACGGATCTGTACAAAAAAGCTGAAGATGAACGGCTGCTCCGGCGGCTGGGCGGCTTGTGGAAGCTGCTGTTCGGAAGGACGACCATGTTCGTCCTTCTGCTTTTGATTCAGGCAATGGCGCTGCTGGGCGGATCTTATTTTCTGGGATCCAAGGTCATCGTCATCAACTACGTGATCGGCTTTCTCTCCGTCCTGATCCTGGTCTATCTGCTGAATTCCAATTCCGACGCCAACTTCAAGCTCATGTGGATCATCCTCATCGCTTCGGTGCCGGTATTCGGAGTGACGCTGTTCATCTACACCAGGATCCAGCCGGGCACGGCATCCATAGCCAACCGGGTGGAGCAGCTGCTGAACGAGCAGCGGACCTACCTGGCGCCGGACCGCTGCACCATCGAGCGGGAGCTGGTGGACGCCAGACAGGAATACGGGATATTCAAGTACATCTACGAGGACGGGCATTACCCGTCCTACGACGATGCCTGCGTGAAATACCTGCCCTCCGGGGAGGAAAAGTTCAAAGAGCTGATGGACCAGCTCCGGCGGGCGGAGAAATTCATCTTCCTGGAGTATTTCATCATCGACCGGGGGCAGATGTGGGATGCGGTCCTGGATGTGCTCAAGGCAAAGGCAGAGCAGGGCGTGGAGGTGCGCCTGATGTATGACGGCACCTGTACGCTGTCCCTGCTTCCCCGGAAGTATCCGCAGGAGATGGAGCAGCTGGGGATCCAGTGCAAGGTGTTCGCGCCCATGGTCCCGTTCCTTTCCACGCACCAGAACAACCGGGATCACCGCAAGATCGCCGTCATCGACGGGCACGTGGCCTTCACCGGTGGCGTCAACCTGGCGGATGAATACATCAACCGCCGGCTGAGGTTCGGCCACTGGAAGGACGCCTCCATCATGGTGGAGGGCAAGGCGGTGAACAGCTTCACGCTGATGTTCCTGCAGATGTGGAACATCGACGAGACCAGAAGGGAAGAGTACCACCGCTACATCGTTACCGAGACCGGAAGTCCCGATCCCGGGATGAAGCAGGGCGGGCTCATCGCTCCCTTCGGCGATTCGCCCCTGGACACGGAGGCGGTGGGGGAGAAGGTCTATCTGGACATCATCAACCGGGCGGACAAGTACGTGCACATCATGACGCCGTATCTGATCCTGACGGAGACCATGATCCATTCGCTGATCTTCGCCGCGCAGCGGGGGATCGAGGTGAAGATCATCCTGCCTCACATCCCCGACAAGAAATACGCCTACTGGCTGGCCAGGACCTATTACGGCGAGCTGATCCGGGGAGGGGTGAAGATCTACGAGTACACTCCCGGATTCGTTCACGCCAAGGTGTTCGTCAGCGACGACATCAGGGGCGTGACGGGAACCATCAATCTGGATTACCGCAGCTTGTACCTGCACTTCGAGTGCGCTGCGTACATCTACAACAATCCGGTCGTTGACGACATGGAAAAGGACTTTCAGAAGACATTGAGAAAATGTCAGCGGATCACTCTGGAGGAGTGCCGAAACTACAGCGTGCCGGCGAAGATCGCGGGCAGGGCGCTGCGGATCGTGGCCCCGCTGATGTAGAGGAATGAGTATATGACAGAGAAATCACTGGTCAAAGGAGCGGCGATACTGGGTGTCGCCGGAATATTCGTCAAGGTCCTGGGGGCATTCTTCAGGATCCCCCTGGCTAATATCGTCACGGATCAGGGCATGGCGTATTATACGCCGGCCTACAGTCTCTATGCCGTTCTTCTGGTCATCTCCACATCCGGTATCCCCATCGCCATCTCCCGGATGGTATCCGAACGATACGCCATCGGCAGGTTCGATGAGGCGGACCGGGTGTTCCACATTTCGCGAAAGCTGATGATCTCTCTGGGTGTAGTGGGCTTCATCGTGCTGTTCTTCTTCTCCAGACCCATTGCGGCCGCCATGCATCTGGAAGGATCGGCACTCGCCATGCAGGCCACGGCGCCGGCCCTGCTTCTGGTTCCGATCATGTCCTCCTACCGGGGGTATTTCCAGGGGCAGCAGCTGATGGCTCCCACGGCGATCTCCCAGGTGGTGGAGCAGGTGTTCCGCGTGGGGATCGGGCTGGCTCTGGCGGTGATTCTGATGCGCAGCAGTTTCCTTTCCGAATCCTACACCTCCCTGCAGAAGGGAGCGGCCGGAGGATGTTTCGGCGCCTCCGCGGGAGCGGTCGGCGGACTTGCAGTGATGGTCATGATCTATCTGATGGCCCGGAAGGGACTGAAGCAGCGGATCCGCCGCAGCAGCAAAGGAGACCGGGAGTCCGCGGGATCGATCCTGCGGTCCATTATCGGCATCGCCGTCCCCATCACCATCGGCGCGACGCTGATGCCGCTGGTGAATCTGGTAGACGCTTCGGTGGTAAAGATCCGCCTTGAGGTGGCCGGCTTCGACGATGTCATGGCGGAGAAGCTTTACGGACAGCTGACCGCCTTTTGCGAGCCCCTCATCGGATTCCCCCAGGTGCTGATGTCCGCCATCGTCATGAGCATCGTTCCCATGGTGGCCGCGGCCAACAAGGTGAGGGATACGGAAAAACTGCACGATACCATTTCACTGGGCATGCGGATGACCACCATCATCGCGTTCCCCTGTGCGGCAGGACTCTTCGCGCTGGCGCAGCCGGTCCTGCTGACGCTGTATTTCACCCAGAAGGAAAGCGCCATCAGCGCGGTGCCCTGCATGCAGACGCTGAGCGTCAGCTTCATCTTTCTGGCGCTGATCACCATCATGACCGGCATCCTGCAGGGGGTGGGGAAACAGGTCTATCCAGTGATCAATCTGTTCATCGGTCTGCTCTTCAAAGTGGTGATCACCTGGATCCTTGTGGGGATCCCCCAGGTGAACATCGTGGGAGCACCTCTGGGAACCATTGCCGCCTACCTGGTAGCCGGATCTCTGGATATGTGGTGCGTCCTTCGCTTTACCGGGGTTCGCCTGCCTTTGCGCAAAATGATCGTGAAGCCGGGCATCTCCGCAGTGGTCATGGGAGGACTGGTCTATCTGGTCTACCGCGGGCTGGAGGCGGCCATGGGGAGCGACTCTCTGGGAAGCAACGCGCTCATCACGCTGATCGGCATCCTTATCGGCGTGATCGTCTACGGGCTGATGATCATCAAAACCAGGGCGATCAGCAGAGAAGAGATGATGGAGATCTCCGTCGGAAGAAAGCTGGCATCGGTGTGCGATCGTCTCAGATTATGGTAGCAAAGGGCATAATAGTTCAAGAATGCACGAAAAATGCTGAAATAATATTGACAACCGCAAGTAAAAATGGGAAAATGAATAAGAATTGTTTGGCGGCTGGAGCCAGTCAGATAAAAGGCCAATGGCCGTTTAGCAAAATACAAGGAGGATTTATTAATGAATAAGGCAGAATTAATCGCAGCTGTTGCTGAGAAAACCGGATCAACAAAGAAAGAAGCAGAACTGGCAGTTAACGCTTTCGTGACGACTGTAGAAGAGGCTCTGAAGAAGGATGAGAAGGTTCAGCTGATTGGATTTGGAACATTTGAAGTTCGTCAGAGAAAAGCAAGACAGGGCAGAAACCCGAGAAAGCCTGGCGAAGTCATCAAGATCGCAGCTTCCAAGGCGCCGGTCTTCAAGGCTGGTAAGGCCCTCAAGGATGCGGTGAACAAATAATCGCAAGCAAAGTGACGGGCAGTTGACGCTGCCCGTTTTTTCTTTCTGTTTTTTCGGCAGGAGGATCTGTTGGAATGAGAATAGATAAGTATCTGAAGAACTCGCGAATCATCAAACGCCGGACGGTGGCGAAGGAAGCCTGCGAGCAGGGGAGGATCTTCGTCAACGATAAGACGGCGAAGCCCGGGACCGAGGTGAAGCCGGGAGACGAGATCTTCATCCAGTTCGGCAACGGCAGTCTGCGGGCCAGGGTCACCGCCACGCCCTCCACAGTGCGCAAGGAAGACGCCGCGGGGATGTACGAAGTGATCGAATAGACCGGGTAAATTGCCTGTATATGACCCGTATACAAATGCCTCAAAATGGTCAATAAAATAATTGAAAAAAATCGAAAAAAAGTTGTTGACAAATGGTTGCACTTGTCATATACTAAAAAAGCTCGCCGGAGCGGGGGTAACCTC
>CACXCQ010000277.1 GCA_902766185.1 uncultured Eubacteriales bacterium | reverse complement strand
CGCGGGGCACATCGCCGGACCCCTGAGCATCCGCGATGGCCTGCAAACAGAACAGAATTTGCGGAATCATAATTCACAAAGAGAAAATTACAACAGCTCACCAGACGGGAGCGATCAGTGAAGGAAATATCGAGATTGCAGCTGTTCTGGCGCATTGGAATAACGATTTTTTTCTGGATTTAACGAAAAAAAGCCTTTCTGTGCAGGTCAGGTCGAGATAATGGAACGCCGGATTGGAGTAAATCTCGACTAAAACGGGCTGACCAGCCTTTGGAGACGAAAAAGTCGAGATCTTCTAGGGGTTGAAACACTTAAATCTCGACTTTTCGTTCAGACGTTTTTGTTGAGCCGATCTGCTCTCAGGATGGGTGAGCCAATCGCGCTAAAGCGCTCCTAGTGTCCGCCTGGTTTTTCCGCAGACCCACCCGCGGGAACGCTGCCTGTCAGGAAGTGCAGAGAAGAATTTACACCAGTAGCTGGACGTGACTCGTTCAGAAAGAGTCCTGAAGGAGAAGTCAATGTTTTGGTCGTTATAGCGTGCTGTAACATTGACTTTCTCAGTTCGAGCGAGTGGATCCGGGAGAGGAGTCAATGTTTTGGACGACTGTAGTAAGGAAAACCTTGACTGTATAGTGCTGTCCAGCCTTTGCGCGAGGGTAAAGTCATGGTTTGGCCGGCTCTGAGGCATTGAAACATTGACTTTTCCTTCCGGGGTTCACTTCCCATAGCGCCGGAAGCCTACCCGGTATGCGCCCAGAACCTGGCGGCACGGAATGGCCGCGGCGTTCTCTGCGGTCAAAGGCAGGCGCTCATAGGCAGTCAACTCCGATTCCGCAAAGGCTGGCACTGACTTTCCTTCGCTGACGCCACAGGCGTCCCCCGGATGAAAATGCCAGGCGAACTCGCAGTCGCAGAATTCCCTGTCCGCGTCGATCTTTTCCGCGGGACGAAACTCCGTGTCGTTTCCCAGGAAGTAGCAGCCCTCGTTGTCCTTCTCCGCGGGACAGCCGCCGCCGATCCCTGTTCCCGTAAACGAAATGGTCAGGAACGGCGCCGTGATGGTCACGACTGTTGCCTTCTCCGCGCCACTGTCTGCAGTCTTCTCTGTATAGGTCAGGTCTGCTCCGGTAGAACTCTTCCAGTTGGCAATGTTCAGCCATCCCCGACGGCCGTCCGCCTCCACGGGAGTGTTGAATTCCACGTAGATCACCGGTGCGGCTCCGGCGCTGGCATCACCTTCCCCGCCAGCGCCGTTATGCTCACCGGCGCTGGCATCCTCGTCCCTGTGCCTGATCTCCGCATTGATCCGGAGCACGGGTCTTAACGACACGAAGCCTTCCGGGAGCATGGCCCGGATTCGGTCCTGCTCCACCCGGTAGGCCATCACAAACTGGTCGACCTGAACAGAGGGGAGCACGCCATCTGACCACTCACTTTTATAGACGTATTTGTTCGTATGGGTGAGCTGGGGGAATCCCCAGTCTCCGTACAGATCAGGATATTTATTGAGGAACCCGTTCTTCTCTGCAGCCCGGGCGGATGCTCCATTTTCGCACATGATGTGGGCGGTGATGGTGCGAAGGCCGATCTCCTCCGTCAGATAATCCCGGAGCAGATGCACCACGTCTGTGGCGATGCCCTTTCCCCAGTACCGGTCGTTCAGCCGGCAGCCGATGGAGGCCTTCGCCTTGTGGGGTTCGTAATTGTAGATCTCCGCAATGCCAAGCAGCGGGGAGCGGCCGGCCGCAACGGCGCCAGAACCAACAGCGGCGCCAGAACCCGCAGCCGCGCCCGGCCGGAAGAACACCCCCAGCAGGATCGACTCTTTCGTGTCGAAGCATTCCGCATCCATCCGGGCGATGACTTCCCGGGGATCGTCATACTTCTGCTCAAACAGAAAAGTCGGAAGATACCGGTAGACACGGAGGTTGTGGGACAGGTCTCCCAGCCCCTCGGCATCGTCCATAGTCATCTTCCGAAGAATGATCCGCTCGTTTTCAAGTACCGGGTATTCAGTA
This sequence comes from uncultured Eubacteriales bacterium, assembly GCA_902766185.1. Taxonomy (GTDB): domain Bacteria; phylum Bacillota; class Clostridia; order Peptostreptococcales; family Anaerovoracaceae; genus Lentihominibacter. Next base: position 5,803 of record CACXCQ010000277.1, on the reverse strand, counting down.
AACAGCTCTTTCATGGTCTCTCAGCCTTTGTGGTATTCCAGGCACAGCATGGTCAGGTCGTCGAACTGCATTTCATCGCCGACGAATTCATCCACAGCAGCGTGCACATGATTCATGGTCTTGCGCGGAGACTGTCCTGCCGGGACCTCGTTCAAGGCCTCCATCAGACGGTCGGCGCCGAACATCACCTTGTCCGCCGATGTGGCCTCCGTCACGCCATCGGTGTAGACGAAAATCTTGTCACCCTTTCGCAGCTGCAGCTCGTAATCTGTATACTTCATTCCGGGCAAACCGCCGAGTACGAATCCGTGCTTGTCGCGGATCATCTCTGCCTGACCGTCCTCATGTATCAGAATCGGGTATTCGTGACCAGCGTTGGCTGCGGTGATCCGGCCGGTAGAGATCTCCAGGATCCCCAGCCAGACCGTGACGAACATATCCTGGTTGTCATTTTCGCAGATCTGCTCATTGACGGCCTTCAGCGTTTCGGCAGGTGACATACCCTCCTTCATGCGGCTCTCCAGCAGGATCATCGATGCCATCATGAACAGCGCCGCCGGGATACCCTTGCCGGAAACATCCGCGATGGTCACAGCCAGATGGTCCTCATCGATCAGATAATAATCAAAGAAATCGCCGCCCACATCTCTCGCCGGTTCCATGGAGGCGAACACATCGAATTCCGGTCTCTCCGGGAAAGGATGGTTCGTTTCCGGCAGCATGCTCTCCTGGATCTGACTGGCAAGAGTCAGCTCTGTGGCGATCCTCTCCTTCTCCGCAGTGACCTTCGTCAGATCATCCATGTAGACCGCCAGATCTTTCTCCATTCCCTTCATGGTCTGGGCCAGGTTCTCGATCTCATCTCCGGATTCGATGTTCAGATCATCGAAGAACTTCTTCGAGCTGTCCAGCTTTTGCTTGTTCTCGCCATACTCTCTGGCCGCCTCTGCCATGCGGTTTATGGGCGCCACCATGTGCCTGTAGATCAACCTCATGCCGATCAGCGAGGCAATTATCGTGACGAGCAGCAGCACGAAGAAGTACTGGCGAAGGAAGACCCAGCTGACGGCGAACAGCTTATCCAGCTTTTCGTCGACGCAGATCAGGACCGTGTACCGGCCGTACGTATAGAGGGTGGACGCAGCCGTGCAGCGCCATCCATACGGGTCGATGTTCGTGACGGTGGCCTGCACGTTGTCCTGCAGATCCAGCAGCTCCGCCCATCGGGATATCTTGTTCCCGTGGACAAATATCTGGATCTGCTTCGGCGTATATATCTCCCAGTAGCCCGGCTGGACGAAGGTTTCCTCATTGGGGTCGGAATCGATGAGATAGATCATTTTGTTCTGGTCCTCGTCGATGGCCACGATAAAGGCGTTCAGCGGTCCGTGCCGCTCCTTCAGCCGGTGCATGCGTTTCTTGATAGCGATAAACTGATCATCGATAACGGGATCAAACTGGCTCTTATACTCCTCGGACTGGCCGTCCCCCCGCTCTTCGTCGGTGAAGCTGTCGTACAGATCCATGATCTCGTTGCACTTGCCGCTCACGTCACTGTCTTCCAGAATCACCGCCTCTGCGTTGGCCATGTTCCAGGCATTTATGCTGTACTCATAGAACATTCCGGCCAGATACAGCACGAAGCCCACCACCAGAACCGTTCCGCCGATGCCCAGGGTCAGGAGCATAGTAATAACAAACGACTTGGTCTTGATGGAACGCCGGCCGTATGGTTTGTTCAATCCCTTTTCAATTGTCGCCTTTGTTTTCCCTGACATACGTTACTCCTGATCAGAGCGGATTTGATCTCAATCGGATTATCTCACAAAAACAGGTCCGGCGCAATTTGAATGTCCCCCTTCCGGCCCTTCTTGTCATCAATGCGGGTTTTCTGTATAATAAAAAGCACTATGAAAAAGGTCTTATTCTTCGACATCGACGGAACGATATACCGGGAAGGTTACGGCGTTTACGACAGCGCGGCCGACGCTCTGCGCAGATGTGCCCGCAACGGTCATCTGCTGATGCTCTGTACCGGCAGAGGCGCCTCCTCCATTCCCGACGAGGTTACCGAACTGCCCTTCAGCGGCGGTGTGTTCGGCTGCGGCACCTACGTGTACGCCGACGGCCGGGTGCTCACCGATGCCGCCCTTCTGGGCTCCGCCTGCGGCGAAGTGGTCGACATCCTGTACAAAAACAGGTGTCCCTTTTTCATCAACAATTCCGATTACATCTACTACGATCCGAGTTACATCGCCGAGGGCTTCCGGGACAAGATCCAAAAGATGAACTACGCTTATCACGGACGGCTCAGGACCCTGTCCGAGCTCGACGGCAGGATCTCCAAGCTGACGGCGTATCCGGAAGACCGGAGCCTCATCCCTCAGATCGCCCGGGAACTCTCCCCCTGGTTCGACTGCATCGAGTACACGGAGTACCAGTACATCGAACTCACCCTCAAGGGATACTCCAAAGGAACGGGCGTGGACCTCGTCCTGAAGGAGCTGAATCTTACCCGGGAACAGTCCTATGGTTTCGGAGATAGTGGAAACGACCTCCCGATGCTGGAGGCCGTTGGTCGCGGTATCGTTATGGGCGAAGCACCCCGGCATCTCCAGGACCGCTTCATCTCCACCGGATCCATCCATCAGGATGGACTCGCTGATGTTCTCGCCCGGCTGGACCTCATCTGATCCAGACCGGAGCTTTTTTATTGCAAAGTCAGGACAGAGCCTTCTTCAGCGTCAGGATATTCCTGCCTTTCCAGTATTCATAATGGATATCATCCACGGACTGTTTCGCCATGAATATGCCCAGCCCGCCGATCTTACGCTTGTCTGCGCTCAGCGTCACGTCCGGATCCTCTTTCGCCAGAGGATCATAGGGAACGCCCTGATCGATGAACGTGATGGTGATCTCCACCGGATCCTCCACCACCTCGACCCGGACAGTGGCCCGGCCGGTTTCCGGACGGTACGCGTAGTTGGCGATGTTGATGAAGATCTCCTCCACCGCCACGTCCAGCTGCATCCTCTCCCGCAGAGAGCAGTTGGTGCCCTCCAGATGCTTTTCCACGAAGGCCAAGACTTTCGGAAGGTTCTCCACCGTCGCTTCCAGATCGATCTCACTGCTGGTGAAGGTGAGGGTGTCCGTTTTTTCCAGGAGCTCGATGAGTTCTTTTTTCCAGAGTTCGATCTCCGCCTTGCGCTCCGGATCCTCCAGACCACCCCTGCGGATGGATCTGCGGATCAGACGGGTATAGCCCACGATCCTGGCTTTGTCCTCCACCGCTTTGATCCTTTTTTCGTTGTTCGTGCCCAGATATAACGCCAGAGACCTGTGCCAGAACTCCGCCGCTCTGTCCGGTTCGATCCCCATGAACCGTTTGACAACATCATGGTCGTACTCGCTGAATCCGATGAAAGCGTTGTACATGGAGGCAAGCTCAAACACCGGATGTCCGGTGGCCAGCGTATCCATGTCGATGATCAGCACCTCATCTCCGGTAAGCTCCAGGTTTTTCGTGTGGTAGTCCCCGTGGATCATGTGATCGCTCCGGGGCACGTCACGGACCAGCTTCAGCAGCTTCTGGCCAGCCTCTCCGGGCAGATAATCCTGCATGAATCTCGCCCAATCCATGACCGTTTCCCGCATATCCGGCAGTTTGCCCTCCGGAACCACAGTCCCGTGGATGATCCGCAGCAGATTCACGTATTCCTGCACGCACCATTCCATCTTTTCCGGCTGGGTGGCGAGGATCTTCGAGAAGGATCTGGCGTCCAGCAGCTCGAATACCGAACCGTAGCCGTCACCCACTTTGACCACATCATAGGATATGGCTGTGGGCACGCCCAAAACCAGGGCAAGGCGGGCAAGCTCCCGTTCGTTCTGGATCTCGTCCAGCGCATCCGGGTTGTTGTTCACCTTCACCACATTATCCCCGTCGATCCGGTAAACGGTTCCGTTGGCCCCCTGTCCGATGATTTCACAGCCTTCTATCGATACGACCCGGTATGCTTTCTCCACCGTCATCATATCGGTAAATCCGGTCATTTCCAGGATCTCATAGATCTCTGAGCTGGCGTTGATGATCCGCAGTCCGGAGAATGACTTCCGCAGCCGCAGGAGCACCCGCAGTCCAGCGCTGGAGATGTACTCCAGTTTCTCCGTGTCCACCGTAAGCTCGCTTCCGGCATAGCCCTCTGTCATGCCCATGATCTCATTTTCGATCTGCGATGCGTTGCCGGAATCGATCCGCCCGGTCAGGAAGATCGTCATCTGGCCATCCTGTTTCGTGCATCTGACCTCATTCATGTTTTGTTCCTCCGTTGGATGGTATACCAAAAGACCCATCAGACAAACCGAGCCGGTCCCCATGGAACCGGCTCCGGCATCCTGCTACTGGATCGTCAGAATATCGGAGAATCCCGTAACCTCGAAGATCTCCATGATGGTGTCATTCACTCCGGTAAGGGTCATCTGACCCTGCGTGTTCATGGTCTTCTGCGCGGAGAGCAGCACCCGCAGTCCCGCCGAAGAAATGTATTCCAGGTCCGAAAAATCCAGCTCCAGCGACTCCACGCCTTCAATGGATGACTTCAGTTCATCTTCCAGCTGAGGAGCTGTAGTGGTGTCCAGTCTGCCGGATACCTTCACCTTCAGCGATGTACCGTTCTGCACCTTATCGATAGTCATTTCGATCGTTCCTCCTTGCTCTATTTCAAATCAATTTCTGTATCCATATTCACACTTCGGTTTATTGTACCATACTCCGCCGCCAAAAGGGAAACGGAAATGTATTTCTGCCCTGCCTTTACTGGATATATACGATGGCTGTCCGCCGGAAAGCCTGGATGATCCGCATGATGCCGGAATAGATCAGCCCGATGGCGTAGATCTCCACTGCGGTGGCGGTGGAGCCGATGAACGCCAGGCAAAGGCCAGCCATGATCACATTGACCAGTCCGTGAATGAACTGCATCTTCCAGGATCCTTCCTGCGCTTTGGCCTCCCGTGCCCGCAGCATGTCGATGGCTCCGGAGAACAGGTGGATCCCCGCCAGATACAGCATGACGTAGATCAGCGGGACATCCGTAAGCGAGAGGGTGAACAGCCCCACATCAAAGGTGATCACCGCCCGGTAGAGCACGGACCTTCCTCCCACCATGCGTTTCGCCATGGTGATGTAGTAGATGAAGTCCCGGATCCCCCAGATCACCAGGGAAAGACCCAGGATGGTCACGATGGACTTGTAGCTTTCCGTCGGGAAAAGGGCGAACAGCAGTCCGCAGATCACGATGAGAAATCCGGTAAAGGCATTGCCCACACGCCTCAGCTTTGTCATTTGCCCTCACCTCCCATCAGATCGTTGAGTGCTTCGTTGGCGGCGGTGTCAGCCGCCTCCTCCGCCAGCGCCGCGAAGTCCTTTATTCCCTTGAAGCCCTTTTTCTTGAAGTCCACGCTGACTCCCGCGAGGGTGTTTCCGGAAGCGAATATCCTGTTGGTGACCATGCTCTTCTGGGCAAGCGCCGCCAGGACGTACTTCCCCAGGAAGGTGTCGTTTTTCTCTTCCTTCGGCGCGTCCATGTATTCGCTCTGGTATTTTCCCGGATCAAAATCCTCGATGCACTGCCCCGACAGGCTCTCTCCCAGGGCTTTCCAATCCGCGCAGGCGTCCAGCTGACGCTTCACGATGATCCTCTTGATCTCCTGTTCATAGGGGAGCACCGCTTCGACATCGTAGGTGTCCTTCGCAAAATCAGGCTCCTCACCCCGGAGATACTTCAGGGCGTACACCATCTGG
>CACXCQ010000276.1 GCA_902766185.1 uncultured Eubacteriales bacterium | reverse complement strand
CTGATGGACATGGCCAGCCCGAAGCACATCGCGGACATCCGCAAGCCCGAGGATCTTCAGGAGCTCTATGAGATCATGGGGATCGACTACTGCGATCTGGGGATCGTTCCCCAGCTGATCTCCACCGGGCTGCCCGACATCATGATGCCCGTGCCTTCCCGGGAGGTGCTCGATGCTATCGATCCGGACTTCGCGGCGCTGACTGAGCTGTCCCGCCGCTATGAGGCCGTGGGCGTACATGCCTTTGCCCTGGGCCGTGAAGACGAAAAAGTCACGGCCTACTGCCGCAACTTCGCGCCGCTGTACGACATCGACGAGGAAGCCGCCACCGGAACCTCCAACGGCGCCCTGACCTATTACCTCATCCGCTGCGGACTGGTGAAGGGGGACCGCTGCACGTTCATCCAGGGAGAGAAGATGGGACGGCCATCGAAGATCGTCTCCCGCTTCCGCCGTGACCGCAACGGACTGCAGATCCGGGTCGGCGGTTCAGCGGCCATTCTGGCCAAGGGCCGGATCAACATCTGAGCGAGTCGCGCGGACCAGCCTTTGTACGGGCGCGGATCTGCCTTTGAGCACGGCAGCATACACCCCACCAATAAAAAATCGGCCGGTATTTCACCGGCCGTTCGTTATGTTCTAGTATTTCGTCAGCTTGTACAGGTAGTTGTTTCGCTTCAGGACGTTGCCCCGGAGGACGGTCTTCTTATAGAACGACGTGTACATCCCGGCGTAGAGCCCGTCCTTGGTGTGGAAGATGGACTCCAGCTCGTAGGTGTTGCCTAGGTTCATCTTGGTCAGGTAGTGCCCGTTCCAGTCGTACAGCAGGATGTTGTTTCCGGAATAGCCGTAGCCGTAGCTCTGGGCGACCATGATGAAGTCCCCGTAGGAATCCATGCCCTGCACCATCTGTTTGGCCATTTCCCCCTTGGCCCGGTTCAGCCACATGAAGCTGACGGGCTTGAAGTTGCTGTTCAGGATGACCAGGTGATGGAACTTCTGGCCCCGCAGGCACACCACGTATTTGTCGTGGGCCGCGTTGTAGGCAATGAGCCCGAATCCATTGTACAGGCTGCGGGACTTTTCGCTGAGGCCGGGCACCTTGGCCGGCATCTCGACCGTATAAGTGGACGTCACTTTCAGCGTGCTGGGGCTCACCGTGGAAATGGTCTTCGGCGTGGGGGAGGAGTGGGCGACCACGATCCTGCCGCGCTTCGTGTCGTAGGTCATGTCGTTGCCGTGGCCCACCTTCAGCGCCGAGGAGACCTTCACCACCTTCATATTGGAAAGCTTGACCTTGACGATCTTGCACCTCGCCTTGGTGTCGGGGATCGTCCGGTTCTCCAGAAGGAAGTAGGCGTATCCCTTGCCGTAGCAGGAACCCTGCAGCGTATCAAAGCCAGGCACCTTCTGCTTGGCGGCGCTGCGGATCTCGAAGCGCTTCAGCAGTTTTCGCACCGGCGTTTTCCCCAGAGACGCGCTGCCCTTCACGTTGGAGGCCAGCGTCCAGGGGGAATAGGTCTTTTTGGATCCATCCGCCACATATGTCCGGATGCGTACATAGTATGTATCGGAAGACGAGACTCCCTTGAACACCTTCGATGTGCGGCTCGCGCCCTTGACGCTCCGGGAGAACTTCCCCTGGAACAGCCGGTTGTCCGCGTACTGGATCTGGTATCCGCTGCAGTAATCCTCCGGCTCCCAGGTCACCGTCAGCTTCGTCCCGCTGTGGGTGATGGTCTTCAGCGCAGGCGCTCTCATGGTCGGCTTCGTATCCGCCTGAGCCTTCTCTCCAAGCAAAGGCAGGCCGACCGCCATCAGCAGGACCGCAACCAGCAGAATGCCGAGCCGGATCACCTGTTTCCTTCTGTTGTGTCGTTTCTTCTCGTTCATCTGTTCCCTTATCCTCTCTGAATCCACAGTTCCCCTTCGGCGTCTTTAGGCAGATACCGATGTATATTAATTATATTCATTCATACCGCGCAAGGCAAGAAAAAATCGAAGAACCTTGAAAAATCAATTGACAGAGCCTGTTTCCGAGGGTAAAATAACTTCGTGTCGCGACAAGCGGCGCACTTTTCGTGCGAGCAGGACGCCTCATCCTCACGACGGGGGCATGCCGGAGCGAGCACGGCCTATACATTTTAGTTACAGGAATGCCGAACACGCTTCCCGCAGGGAGGGCAGGAACTTATGGGACCCGCCAGCCTTTGCAGGAAACTCAGTAGGCAGAGCCGAACCAGATTTCTGTATCGTCTTAGGCGGCGGGGATCCCAGTAGGTAGAAAGGAACGGACATGAGTTCATTTATCGCGAAGCCTCATGAAGTCGAGCGCAAATGGTATGTGATCGACGCAGAGGGACAGAACCTGGGAAGAATGGCG